>JAISTL010000300.1 GCA_031272615.1 Methylobacteriaceae bacterium
CGGTTCGCCTGTGTTTTTTCGTCACGTCCCCGGAAAAACTCCACGATCCCTCACAAATCCAGCTGCGCATCGTCGGCAAAGGCGGCGCGCTCCTGGATGAAGGTGAACCGGGCTTCGGGTTTTGAGCCCATGAGCCGTTCAATGGTCTCACCGGTTTCACTCCGCGCCTCCCGGTCCACCGCGACGCGCAGCAGCGTGCGCTTGGCCTTGTCCATGGTGGTTTCTTTCAGCTGGGAGGGCATCATTTCCCCCAAGCCCTTGAACCGGCCGATTTCCACCTTGGCGTTGCCCTTGAACACCGATTTGATGAGGCGCTCCTTGTCGGCGTCATCCCGCGCGTAGACGGATTTGGCGCCCAGAGTCAAACGGTAGAGCGGCGGCACCGCCAGATAGAGATGGCCGCCGTCGATGAGTTCGGGCATTTGCCGGTAGAAGAACGTCATGAGCAGCGTGGCGATGTGCGCGCCGTCAACATCGGCATCGGTCATGATGATGATTTTTTCGTAGCGCAGGTCATCCTCGTTGAAGGCGGCGCCGGTGTTGCAGCCCAGCGCCTGGGTCAGGTCCGACAGCGCCTGGTTGTTGGAGGTTTTCTCCCGCCCGGCCGAGGCCACGTTGAGGATTTTGCCGCGCAGCGGCAGAACCGCCTGAGTGGCGCGGTCTCTGGCCTGCTTGGCCGAGCCGCCGGCGGAATCTCCCTCGACGATGAACAGTTCGGAGCCGAGGGTTCCCGCCTTGGAGCAATCCGCCAGTTTGCCCGGCAGCCGCAACTTGCGGGTGGCTGATTTGCGCGCGACTTCCTTTTCCTGACGCCGGCGCAGGCGCTCCTCGGAGCGGTCGACCACCCAGTCCAGCAGCTTGAGGGCTTGTTGCGGCGAGGCGGCGAGCCAATGGTCAAAGGCGTCGCGCACAACGGATTCAACAATGCGTCCCGCTTCCGGGGTCGCCAGCCGGTCTTTGGTCTGGCTGTGGAATTCCCGATCACGGACAAACACCGAGAGCATGGCGGCGCAGGTCGCCATCACGTCCTCGGCGATGACGTTGGTCATGCGGCGGCTTTGGCCGATACGCTCGGCGTGGTCTTTGAGGCCGCGCAGCATGGCGCTTCTCAACCCGCTCTCGTGGGTTCCGCCTTCGGGAGTGGGAACGGTGTTGGCGTAGGAATGGGTGAAACCGTCATCCTCGACCATCCAGCACAACGCCCATTCAACGGTGCCGTGCACGCTCTCCTTGTTGTTGCGGCCGGTGAACATCTGGTCCACCACCAGGTCCTTGCCCTCCATCTCCTGGGCGAGATAGTCCCTCAGGCCGTTGGGGAACCGCAGCGTCGCGGTTTCCGGCGTGGAAGACCCCTCGCCGAGCAGCGCCGGGGCGCAGGACCAGCGGATTTCCACGCCGCCGAACAGATAGGCCTTGGACCGCGCCACGCTGAACACCCGCGCCGGGTTCATGCGAACGTCGGCGCCGAAAATCTCCGGGTCCGGCTTGAACCGCACCATGGTGCCGCGCCGGTTCATCGCCTTGCCGACAATCTCCAGCCGGGATGTCGGCAACCCGCGGGAAAAGGTTTGCCGATACAGGGTCTGGTTGCGCGCCACTTCCACTTCCAGAACCTCGGACAGGGCATTGACCACCGAGACGCCGACGCCGTGCAAACCGCCGCTGGTCTGATAAGCGTCATTGTCGAACTTGGCGCCGGCGTGCAGCACCGTCATGATGACTTCCAGCGCCGACTTGTCCGGGTATTTGGGGTGCGGGTCCACCGGGATGCCGCGGCCATTGTCGGTGACGGTCACAAAACCGTCCTCAGCCATGGACACGGTGATAACAGAGGCGTGACCGGCAATCGCCTCGTCCATGGAATTGTCGATGACTTCCGAGAACAGGTGATGCAACGCCTTCTCGTCTTTGCCGCCGATATACATGCCGGGGTGGTGGCGCACGCCCTCCAGCCCCTCGAGCACCGAAATGGAGGAGGCGTTATAATCGGGCAGAGGGATATGCGGGCCCTTTGAACCGTTGGACGGCGAATCAAGAGGGGAGCGACGGACGCCGGAAACCGTTCCATTTCGCAGGGTCGGCGCCGGCGTGCCGCTGTTGAAAAGGTCTATCAAATCATTCATGGACGCTTCAATCTCAGAGAATCACTTGATTGTACACCCAGTAGAGCAAGTCTCTCCACTGAAATCAACCGGAATTTGGAACAAAAATGGAACTCTTACCCGGTCAATCCACGGGTATTTTTCTCCACCAGCTCTTGGAATTCCCGGGCAATCTGCCGGACCTGCTCCCAGTCGGTGTAGACGATTTCCTTTGTGGTGTCGGTTTCTCCGCCGGTGATGGTCATGATCAGACGGATGGCCAGGCGGTCATACCACGTATAGCGCGGATAGAGCAGGGCGCCGGCGACGCCGGTCAGGATTTGCGGATGCCAAGGATGGTCGCGGAAGAATTTGCGCAGGTAGACATTGGTGACAACGCTGCGTTTGTGCGGTTTGCGGGCGATGAGACACACCCCGGCGAAGGCGGAGGGCACGGCGTTGAGCGCGGCGGCATGGCGGCGGGTAAAGCGCTTCACCCGCTTGTTGAACATACCGTAGCGCAATCCGGCGCCGATGAACACCGCCCGGTAGGCCGGCAGCTCCGCCGGGTTGAAATCGACAATATCGACGACATCCACCGGAAAGGCGCCGGCGAGGTGCTCCGCCACCGCTTCGGTTATGGCGCGGGTTTGCCCGTCACAGGTTGAATAGAGCAGTAAAACCTTTTCTCTGGCCTCGGTCACAGCCGTTCCTCCACTCCGTTGACCCGCGCGAAGGTCGCCTTCCATTCCGCCCCCGGCGCGCCGAGGCTGAAGCCGTCGGCAAACGGCACGTCGGGGTAGATGCGCCGGCATTCGGCGACCGCTTCCGGGATATCCAGGCGCCCGTCAACGGCGTCGCGATACACCCGCGCAATCGCCGCCATGTCGCAGTGTTGCGGAGAAAGCCGCAGCGCTTTCACCCCTCCCTCCCGCAGCGCGCCCAGGTGGGGCAGAAGGTTGGAACAGGCAAAGGAAAGGGTTTGTACGCCGTTGACCGAAAGGAATTTCTCGCCCTTCAGCGTGTCGACTTCCAGCCCGTCCGGGTCTAGTTCGCAGACAAAGCGGCAGTTGTCCTTGGAGTGCTTGTGCAGCCGGGCGTGATAACAGCGCGCCGAGATGGCCAGCGGCATGCGTCCGAAGGCAAAGACCTCAACGATGACCTCCGGGCAGCCCGCGGCGATGGCCGTAACGGACTCCAGCGGCAGTTCCGGCGGCAGCGTGATGCGCGTCGCGCCGAGCGAGGCGAGATACCGGGCGGTTCCCTCGTTGTAGGTGTTGACGAACGGGCCGATCACATGGGGTTTGCCGTCCATGTGCGCCAGAGAGGAGACATCGTTGACCTCGACCGGGTGACGCGCCTCCCTCACAAGCGCTTCCATCGCCTTGCGCTCCCGCTCCTGCGACACCAGCGCGTAGGAGGAAAGCTGCACCGCCTTGCCCGCCCGTTCCAGGCGTTCGACGACCGGCGGCAGGCTGTCGGCATAAAACGGAGCCCGCTTGGAGCATACGGTTTCACCGATGCTGACGATGTCCACCGGCGCCTCATCGGCGATGCGGTAATAGAAATCCCGCCAGATATCGGGTTTCCAGTGGTAGAGCACAGGGCCCAGAGTGAGCTGCATGACTGCGTTTCCTGAATTTCGCCGCGCGTGTGCCGGTTGGGTTGTCGGTTCGGTGGGGGGGGTCATCGCCATGTCTTGCGATAGGCGCCTTCGGTGTTGCTCTGGCCTTCGCTCATGGCTTTCAACCCGGAGGCGGCCACGGGGCGTCCGGCTTCCAGGTCGGTGAGCGCCTGGCGGAAGCTGCGCACCACGTCGGCGATATAGGCGCGGCCGCGCTGGCGCCCTTCGATCTTCAACGCCGTGACGCCCGCCTCCTTCAAGCCCGGCAGCAGCGAGGCGGCGTCGAGGCTCACCGGGTCTTCAAACAGATAGCCTTCCCCCGCCGATGTGACGAAACGCCCCTTGCACAGGGTCGGGTAAGCGGCGGCTTCATCGCGCCGGAACACGTTGATGGTGAAGGCGCCGAGCCGCGACACCATGGTGTCGCCGTCGTCGGCATAGGTGACGTGGCTGGCGGGAGAGCATACCCCGTTCATATTGGGGGATTTGCCGGTGGCGTAGGACGAAAGCGAGCAGCGTCCTTCCGCCATCACGCACAGCCCGCCGAACACGAACACCTCGGTTTCGACGGTGGTCGCCGCGGCAACCGCGGCGATTTCGTGAACGGAGAGCACCCGCGGCAGCACCACGCGGCGCACGCCGAACGCCTGCTGATAAAACCGGATGGCGTCGGGGTTGGCGGCGGCGGCCTGCACCGAGATATGCAGGCGCTGTTTCGGATGCTTTTTGGCGGCATAGTCCAACAGGCCGATGTCGGCGAGAATCAGCGCGTCGGCGCCGGCGTCGCACGCCTCGTCCACCGCCCGGTGCCACAGTTCCGGCTGCCCGGCCTTGGGGAAGGTGTTGACGGCGACCAGCACGTGGACGCGCCGGGCATGGGCGTAGCGCACGGCGTCGCGCATCTCCTGGTATGAGAAATTCAAGCCCGGAAAATTCCGGGCGTTGGTGGCGTCGCGGTACCCGCAGTACACCGCGTCGGCGCCGGCATCGACAGCAGCTTCAAAAGCCGCCGGAGTTCCGGCCGGACAAATCAATTCCATGATTTTTCTTCCCGCGTGTATGTGGGGTTTTCGCGCCGCCCGCGCAGCAGCTCCAGCGCCGCCCGCGTCGCCTTTTCCGCCGCCGGGGCGAAGGGGCCGAGATTGGCCGCGAACAGTTCGGGAAAATCGATTTTGGCGTCGTCCAGCGCGTTGCGCAGCGCCACAACCGCTTCCATATCGCCCTCCACCGTCAAATCCCTCGAGAAAAACAGCGCATCCCCGTCATAATAGCCGTCCGCCAGGCCCATCAACGCAAAAAACGGCCCGGTGATTTTCACGTCAAGCCCGTCGGGGAGTTCGCGCACCGCTTGGGCCGAAGCGTTTTGCCGCCTCGGCTCCAGCACGAAGGCGAAGGGAAGGTCGGTCGGGTTCAGTCCGAACCGCTTGTCCGCGTAGGTATCCAGCCGGTCGAAAATGCGCGGGTGCTTTTTGAGAGCCGCCCGGATGCACATCGCCAGCAGCGGTTGCAGCGGCGCAAGCGGTAACGGTTTCATCACTTTGCCGAGAAACCCCGGGATGGTCGGAACGGATGAACGGCTGCTCTCCATGCGGGAAACTCCACATTATTCTCAAAAAACCCCGGCTGACGGCAACGGACTCCAAGCGTACCGCGCCGCGTCCGGGGTGTCTACCGTTAAAACCAGAAGAAATTTTGACACGCAACACTTTTGTTGCTGTTTACCGGTGAAATGTCAAAACGGCCCACGGTTCGGGCATGTGAAGCATGATACCTCCCGCGTCTCCGCCCGAAAAGCGAAATCATGCGGAAAAGCGGAGGACCGCGGCTTTCGATTCTGGCATTGCCGGCGGGGATGAAGTAAAAGCGCCGTGCTGTTCCGTTTTTTGTTCGGGAGGATGTCATGAGCAGACCCATTGAAGTGTATTACTGGCCCACGCCCAACGGGCACAAGGTGACCATCATGCTGGAGGAATGCGGCCTTCCGTATACCGTCATTCCGGTGAATATCCGGGAGAACGAGCAGTTCAAGCCGGAATTCCTCGCCATTTCACCCAACAACAAGATTCCGGCGATTGTCGACCCCGACGGGCCGGACGGCAAGGCGATTTCGGTGTTTGAAAGCGGCGCCATCCTTCAGTATCTCGGGCGCAAAACCGGCATGTTCTATCCGTCCGACGAGCGCAAGCGCGTCCAGGTGGATGAATGGCTGTTCTGGCAGATGGCGGGTTTCGGCCCGATGCTGGGCCAGGCGCACCACTTCCGCGTTTATGCCACCCAGAAGGTGCCCTACGCCATCGAACGCTACACCACCGAGGCCACCCGCCTTTACGGGGTGCTGGAACGCCGCCTCAGCGCCCGGGAGTACGTCGCCGGGGAGTATTCCATCGCCGACATGGCGATTATCGGCTGGGTGCGCGCCTATGAACGCCAGGGCCAGAAAATCGAGGATTATCCCGCTGTTTCATCGTGGATGAACCGCGTTCTCGCCCGACCGGCGGTTGCGCGCGCGCTGTCCATCGAGGTTTAGCCAGGCCCGGCTCCCCGCTCGTTGCCCATCGGCGAAACACCATGGGCGGGGGCATGGAGCCGCGCATTTCCGTGCCCACTGATTTGGGCGGGGGCGTGGGGCCCACGGTTCCCATGCCCGCTTTATTTCGCCGGTTTTTTTGTCGTCCTGGGTTTCTTCTTTTTCGCCGCGCTCTTCTTTTTTGTCGAAGGGGCGGCGGCGCTTTTTCGCGGCGCGGCGCCCGCAACGCTTCGCCGGGCGGCGAGCAGTCCGATGGCCTGCTCCAGAGTCACCTCATCGGGGCCGGTGGTTTTCGGCAGCGTCGCGTTGGTTTTTCCGTCGGTGACATAGGGTCCGTAACGCCCGTCCTTCACCGTGATGGTTGCTTTGCTTTCCGGATCTTCACCGAGAAGGCGCGCGGTTGTTGCGCCGGCGCCGCTTTTCTTTGCGGCGATGAGAGCCCGCGCCTCCTCCAGCGTCACGTCATCGGGGTTGACGCTTTTCGGCAGTGTCGCGTTGGTTTTGCCGTCGGTGACATAGGGCCCGTAGCGGCCGGCCTTGACGAAAACCGCAGCGCCGCTGTCCGGGTCTTCCCCGAGGGCGCGCCCGGCGGCGGCGGCTTGCGCGGCGCGACGGGCGGCGAGCAGCGTGACGGCGTCGTCCATGGGCACGGCATCGGGCGTCAAGCTCTTGGGGATGGTGGCGTTGGTCTTGCCGTCGGTGACATAGGGGCCGTAGCGCCCGTCCTTCACCGAGAGTTCAGCGCCGGTTTCCGGGTCGGCGCCGAGCACCCGCGCCGGGACCTGCTCGCGTTTGCCGCGGGGAAGGCGCACGCCGCTTTCCCTGGCGACAATGAGGTCGATGGCGCGGTTGCCGCCGATTTCCAGAACATCATCGTCGGCGTCGA
>JAISTL010000106.1 GCA_031272615.1 Methylobacteriaceae bacterium
GCGCTGGACCGCGGCCGGGTGGATGTGGGTGTGGTGTACAAGAACCACACCTATCCGGTGGAGTTGAAGCTGGCCGGTCCGAAGGCGCGTAAAGAAGGCTTGGAACAGCTGCAGCGCTATATGGACACCTGCGGCGCCACCGAAGGCTGGCTGGTCATTTTCGACCGCAACGCAAAAAAGCCCTGGAGCAAACGGATTTACTGGACCACCGAGACGCTTCCCGATGGTGGTACGGCGCACATCGTCGGCTGCTGAGGACACGCTTGGGATGGCGGACGCCCTCGTCCGCCGCGCGCGGGAAGCGCGGTCAGCGGGTCGCCGGGCGGACGAGGGCGTCCGCCATCCCAGCCGCGTGGCGCAGGCCGTGCGTCACACCAAACGATGGAGTAGGCGGCGGCAAAACCGTCCACCCTTGTCCACCAGGTCCACCAAAACCCCGCGCCGCAGGCTCATCAGCCGATACTCAGGAGCCTGAAAAAATACAGTATAGCCAGAATATAGCCGACAACAACAACGACTATGATCACCCGGACCAGGCAACCGGTGACGGCAAAGGCTTCCAGCGCGCCCTCCGCGACCGCCGTGAGGAGTCCGCCGTCCTGTCCCGCCCGGGCGGCGTCGACCGGCCGCGCCTTCCCGGCGAACCGTGCCCCATGGCGGAGGCGATGGATGTTGACCCCGATGGATATGACAAGCGCGGCGACAAAGAAGATGAGAACGAAAATAACCACGTAATACTTGGCCACCGGCTACACTGCATCCTTGGAGCCGTTCGCCGCCGCTTTGCGATACCACTTGAAGGCCTCGAGATAATTCCGTCCGACCACTTTGCCTTCATGATACATCTTGCCCAGCGTGTACTGGGCGTCGACATGATCCTGCGACGCGGCCGCCGTGTACCATTTCACCGCCTCGGTCATATCCCCGGCCCCGTCCCGCCTCCCGTGATACGTTCTGCCCAGCTGATATTGCGCTTTGGCATACCCCTGGTCCGCCGCCTTTCTGTACCAGTTGATCGCCTCGGCAGGGTTGCGGGAAACCTGCTCTCCCCGGGAGTACATACCTCCCAGCTCATACTGCGCCTTGGCATCGCCCCGCTCCGCCGCCAAAATGGTTTTGGCCCACCGATCGCCGTCACGTTTCAAGACCTCGTCGAACAGCCTGACGGCTTCAGCGGTATCCCTGGGGATGCCGTTCCCATCGTAGTACATCAGCGCCAAACGGTACCGGGCCTCGGTGTCACCCAGTTCCGCGGCCGCTTTGTACCACTTGGCCGCCTCCACCTTGTCCTGCGGGACGTCCTGTCCCCGGTAATACATGTTCCCCAGCGCATACAGGGCCTTGGCGTTGCCGTGCCCGGCCGCCGTCACGTACCACTTCATCGCTTCTGACACACTGCGGGGAACCCCCGATCCGTCGAGGTACAGCTTGCCCAAACGATACTCCGCCCAGGCATAACCCCGGTCGGCGGCGGCCTTGAACCACTTGGCCGCTTCGGACCGGTCTTTCCCGACGCCGTCCCCATCGTAGTACAAGTCTCCCAATCGGTACTGCGCCGCCGCATGACCCTGCGCCGCGGCCTTTTGGTACCACATCACGGCTTTCACTTTGTCTGAGGAAACAGCCTTCGTTCCCTTGTAGTACATTCCGCCCAGTTTGTACTGCGCCTCGGCGTTCCCGGCCTCCGCCGATTTCAGGGTGTCCCCGAAGGTCGACGGCGCAGGCGCCGGCGACGGTTGCTGCGCCCGGGACGCCGGGACGAGCGTACATATCAGCAGGACAATGGTTAGGATGAACCGTTTCACCGATGGGAACCCGTTTGCTTTCAGATACCCGCCCACCGGGCGCTGCCGTGTCGCGAGGCATCCGGGGGATGGGAATGCAGTGCGGAACTCTACCGGGAAAAAGATAATATCGGGTTTATCCGCACGGGCCGGGATGGCGGCGGCGGAACGCCCGGAGTCTGTGGAGCATTCGGGCATTTTGGCGGACAAGGGTGGACGAATCCCGCCAGCTCCGCCGCTTCGTATTACGGGTCGTTCAGCAGTTGATACATCCGATGTTACTTAACATCCATATAAATAACACGGCAACCGCGGTAATGAGAACGATGGCCGCGAGAATCACGCCGCCGATGATGCGGAACGCGAAACCTTTCGGCCAAATGACGATTAACCCGAACACCGCCGAATAAAAACAGACGACGCCGACCGGGTTGAACGGGGACGTGATGATGAAACAGCAAAGGAAAAACAACGAGCTGATCAGAATGAAGAGACTTCCCGTGCTTATGCGCCCGGAATGGCTCCGCGACAGCGTTTGCGCTGCGGTCGCCCCGACAGCCGCGGTGCCGCCGGATTCCGCCGGCATCGGGTTTTCCCCGGATGCCGCGCACGGCGTCTTGTAACTCCACACAACGAAAAAAAACAACCCAACGGCGAACACCCAGAACAGTGCCCTGCGGATTCTCATAAGCGTTTCGTCGGGTACGGTGGAGACGCCTTGATAAAGACATGCCGTCTCCAGGGTGTGTCGCCCGCGGGCATCACCTTGTTCCGCCGCCATTTTGGACCATTTGGCGCCTTTGGCCAAATCCCTGGGAACGCCGACGCCGTTGCAGTACATTCTGCCCAATTGAAACTGCGCGTCGACAAGGCCTTTCTCTCCGGCCTTGGTGAACCAATCGACCGCTGTGAGCGTGTCCCGGCGGACGCCCTTTCCGGAAAGGTACATCAGGCCCACGTCATATTGAGCCTGGACATCCCCTTGCCCTGCGGCCTTTTCGCGCTGCCGGAACGCCCAGTGGTACCACCACTGCGCTTCGGTGTCATCCTTGCCGACGCCGCGCCCGTGCTCATACATCCCGCCCAATCGGAGCATCGCGTCGGCATCCCCCGTCTCCGCCGATTTCACGGTTTCTTCGAAAGACGGAGGCGTTGCTGCGGGAGAGGGTGTCTGCGCCCGGACCATCGACGCCGGGGCGCAGAACAGCAGGATGACGGACAAAACGATATCCGTGAGCAAGCCGAACGTTTCACGGGTTTTCGCCATCACGGTTCTCCATTCATGCGGCGCAAACCGATGGTTGCACGGGAATAATAGTATTCATCGTTCTCAAAATAGCCGTAGAGGCGGGAGACATGGTGAATGCCCGATGACAGCTCCGGCACGCCCGAACCGGCAATGGCCTGCGCGGCGCCGTTTTCGTCGATGACCACGGGAGGCGAAAGACCTTTGACCCTCGTCAGACCGGCGCGTATCCACGATTGATCATCGAACGACCTGCACCAGGCAAACCCGCGGGTTTTTCCTCCAAGAAAATCTGTCGCGGCATAGGGCATTTCCATGATGTAGACCGGCAGCCTCTCGTCGCTGCGGGCCAAAATCCGGGAGATATCGTCAAACGCCATCCTGATCGGAAACACCGGAGGATACGGCGGATTTCGGCGCAGCCCGCGCTCGCCCAGTCTGGATAACGCGTTTTCCGGCATGTGGAGTTTGAATGTGAGGTCTCCGTTGGTTTTTATGTCGTCGCTCGTCTGCATCCAGAACCGCGGCCGCCCGTGCCGAAGCCAGGCACGGGTCACCGCTTCCCGGGCGGCGGCCGGAACCTCGAACCGGGCGAAGGCCAGACATGATGCCGCCATGGGCTTGTTGATCTCGCGGATTCCGCAGGAATCACGCGCACCGTAATTCAGATTTGCGCTGAAATAGTGTTCCGGCGTCACCAGGTTTTTCTCGCCGTTGCTGCGAAAATCGTCGTACTCTTCTTTGGCGGCGGGAAACAGCGCCGCCCCGTGAAACGTCAGCTCGGACAAGGGGCTGTCAAAGGCGTCAAGCGTGGCGTAGGCGCTGCCGGAGGCGAGGGTATCGGCGTCGTCATAAACCACCATCAGCGGGACGATATCCGTGCCCGTGAGCGGATCGATTTCAATCTCGCAGACGCTCGGGGCGGCGATTGCCAGCGCCTTGCCGTCCGGGAGCCGGCGGGCGAAAATGTCGGGGGCGTAAGCCACCGGGCGGGGTGTGCCTGTGGATGCGCCCAGGGTGCTGTGCAGATGGCAGCCGATGACGTAATCGAAAGACTGCAGCGCGCCGTTGTAATCGACCTGAAGCCTCAGCCGCGCATACTCCGGGGAGTTGGGGAGGTCGGTTCTGCCGGAGCGCGGGTCAAAAAGGCTCGCTCCGTAATAGAGGCAATAAGCCGCCACCAGTCCCAGCTGCCCGAGAAAAGTAAACAGGAACTTCCTCATATCACGGCGGACCAGCTCGACTTCCCCGGGGGGGATCGTGCGGGTAAGCTTCGGTTCAACGACCGCAACCAGTACCGCCGCGAACAACCCCGCCAGGCCGAGGGCAAGCAGACTGAGACAGGTCTGGAAGTTCTGCCGGATTTTCGCCTCGACATAACGCAACCGGGTGATGGCCTCCTTCGACCCGTGTCCGGCCGCCATACGATACCATTTTGCCGCTTCGGCCCGATCCTGTTCAACGCCGATGCCCTCGCCAAACATGTGGCCCAATTGCAGTTGCGCCCGGGCGTGCCCGTGTTCCGCGGCCATTTTGTACCATTTGACCGCCTCCGTGTTATCCTGGTCACCGCGGCGGCGCCTGTCGTACAATGTCTCGCCCAACCGGAATTGCGCGTCGATGCTCCCGTGTTCCGCCGCTTGTCTGT
>JAISTL010000015.1 GCA_031272615.1 Methylobacteriaceae bacterium
TCCAGCTAAAATCTGCTCGCTTCAAACCGCTGCAGGAAGGCGGATTCGGCGTCTTCCGCCGGCCACGGGGTGATGAGCGGCAGCAACGGTTCCCGGGCGGTTTCGGCTTCGCCGAACAACGGCAGCGCCTCCTCCTCGGAAAACCCGGCCAGCAGCACCGCCTCGAACAGGGCGGCCTGGCGGTCAGCCTTCTTCACCAGACGCTCCACCAGCCCCGGCGGGTCCGGCGGCAGGCCGAAACGGATGTGCACGGCGCGAATCAGCCGCTGTTCCACCTCGCGGTAGCTGCCGCCCATAATCGCCTTGAACGGGGAAATCATGTCCCCCACCACGTATTCCGGCGCGTCGTGCAGCAGGGCGGTGAGGCAGGTGCGCGGCGGCGCTGACGGGTTGAGCAGGCGCACGATGTGCTCCACCAGCACCGAATGCTGGGCAACGGAATAAATGTGGGCGCCGATGGTCTGGCCGTTCCAGCGGGCGACCCGCGCCAGACCGTGGGCGATATCCTCGATTTCGATGTCCAGCGGCGACGGGTCCACCAGGTTGAGTCGCCGGCCGGAGAGCATACGCTGCCAGACACGGGGCGCGCTCATGGCGTTCCTCCCATGATCACGGGTTCATACGCGACGCCGAACGGTATCCACGGTTGCAGGACAAGAGTGACGGGCGCGGCGCGGAGGGTGACGGGAATGCCGCCGCGGTGCGCCGCCTCCAGCATGTCGAGCCGCAGCAACGCCACCGCCTCGCCGTTGCGGCCGTCGCCCGCCGTGCCGATGGTTTTTTCTCCGGCCATGACCGGCTCGCCCCGCGTCCACGGCGCAGGCGACCCGCAGCGTATCGTGAAGGTGCGGGTGCGCACCACGGTTTTATGCTGCATGCGCGACACCACCTCCTGGCCGATATAGCAGCCCTTGGTGAAATCCAACCCGTTCAGCAGGTCCATCATCACTTCGTGGGGAAAGACGTCGTTCCACAGGAAATCCCTGCCGCCTTCGGGAACGCCGTTCCGCACGCGGCCGGCATGGTACGCGTCTTCTGCCGCGGAGTCGGCGGCGATTTGTCCGACGTGTGCCAGCCCGCGAAGCCCGAGAGCCGCCAGGCGGGGGTCCGGAGCGGCGGGGACGGCGTCCGTTTCCCCCCCGACGAAAACGGCCAGCAGGTTTGAGACATCGGTAACGGTGATTTTGGCGCGCAGCCTGTACATGGTGAGGCGCTTCACCAACTCAGGCAGGGCGGAAAGCGAAACGTCGAGAAAACAGAGGGTCTCCGCCTGCTTGAACAGGATGAAATCGGCGACGATTTTGCCCTGGGGCGTCAGAAGGGCGCCGAACCCGGCGCCGCCCGGTTCAATACGGGTGACGGGGCAGGACGAAACGGCGTTGAGAAATGTCGCGGCGTCATCGCCGGCGACTTCCAGCACGCCGCGACTCGACAACAGACAACCGGTCATCGTTTCCTCCGGAAAACGGGATTCGCTCGGCGCACACCATAGCACCGGAAGCAAACAAACAAAAGCCGCGTTCCCTTCGCGTGAACGCGGCTTTTCCCCAACGTGCCCATGAGGCCCGCTATTGCTGTTGTTCCAGCCTCAGGCGCAGCACGGGCGTTCCCGTCACCTTGCTGTCGGCATAGATGACGCGGATTCGTTCTTCCTGGCTGATGCCGACAGTGTCATTGTCCTGGACAACCAAACCGTTGGAAATCACGTATTTTGCCAGGCTGTCGACACGGTCGATGATGGTGTCGGCATCGAAATTCGGGTCGGGCGGGAATTCGATTTCCCGGCCGACAAAGGGAAGCAGGCCGCAGGTGAATACGCCGACGGTCTTGTTGCGGCCCGGACGCAGGGACTTGCGAATCCACTGGCTGACCGGCGGTTCGCCCTGACAGGCCTGATAGGCGGCGTTCAGCGTCTCTTTGCGCGGCGTCACCCAATCGGCATCGGCCCAGTAGGTGCCGACGGATTCCGTCACCTCGCTGATGGCGGCGGTCACCACCGTCACGGTGAAGGCGGCTTCGAGAAATTCATCCGCCTTGGTCAATTCCTGGCTCAGGGAAACCACCAGATGCCCGCGGTGGCGGCGGAATTCGCCCGGGACGTCGGGCCAGAACACGGCGCTTTCCTCATAGGCGTCGGTCAACGCGTCGGCGGGAATGGGCTTTTCCACCAGCAGCAACGCCAGCTCGAAACCGTTGCACTGAATGACGACCGGAGCTCCGTCTTCGCCACCCTCGTCAATGATATCGATGGTGAATTCGTCCGTGCCGACAATCTCTCTGCCCATCTGTTCAATATCGCTGACATCGAACTCCGGGTTCGGCGACACAAGCCCCGTCATTGTCATAAACTGTCCGGACATTCAACTCTCCAAGTCTTGTACCGATTTACGTTTGTTATTCCCTGTAATTCCCGTGGGGCCGGCGCCCCCGAACACGGCGAGGATACGGGCGGCGCGCGCCGATACCGGCCGTTTGAAAACATAGCACATTTTCCATCGGAAGGAAAAGAGCCATGCATCAAGCGTCCCAAGACTTTCGCCCTTGTGGTTAAGGCAACCGGTTAACAAACGGGCGCGAAACCCTTACGCGCGAAGCGTTGCGCCGGTTTTTTCATGAACTTCGGCAACGATTTTCTGTGACAGCGCCTCGATATCGGCGTCGGTGAGAGTCCGCTCCACGGGTTGCAGAGTCACGGCGACGGCAACGGATTTCTCCTCAGGCCCGACATGCCCGCCCTCGTATAGGTCAAACACCTCCACGCCGGTAATCAGCTGCCGGTCGGCGGCGCGCACCGCGCGCACGAGATCCGCGGCGGCAACGGCCTTGCCGAGCACAAAGGCGAAATCACGCACCACGGGATGGAACTCGGGAATGGTGAGTTTGGCCTTCACCTTGGTGGGCTTGACCTTGGGCGGCGGCAGGGCGTCGAGGGTGAGCTCGAAGGCGACCAGCGGCCCCTTGATGTCCATTTTCTTGAGGACAGCCGGGTGCAGCTCGCCGAACCAGCCGATGACGGTTTTCGGGCCGAAGCGCAGAGTCGCCGAGCGCCCGGGATGCAGCCAGTCCGGGCCGCCGGGAACCACCTGTACGCCGCCGACGGGCACGTTGAGTTCGGTCATCAGGGCGAACACGTCCGCCTTGGCGTCGAAGGCGTCTACCGGTTCGGAACCGTTGCGCCAGTCCCTCCCGAAGGAGCGGGCGCCCGCCAGGCGGCGGCGCACCCCGGCGGCGCGGATGGTCTGGTCTTCGGGTTCATCGCCGGTGAAGCATTGGCCGACCTCGAACAGCGCCACATCGGGCTGCCCGTGGACAACATTGTGCTCCACCGCGCGGAGCAGGCCCGGCAGCAGCGAGGGGCGCATGTCCGACATGTCGGCGGCGATGGGGTTGGCGAGTTCGAGGGCGGTGGCGCCGCCGCCGAACAGCAGGGCGTCATTTTTGGAAATGAAGGAATAGGTGACCGCCTCCATCAGGCCGCGGGCGGCCAGCGAGCGTTTGGCGAGGCGCGTGCGCCGCTGCAGCAGCGTGAGAATCGGCTTCGGCACCCCGGCGTCCAGCCGCGGCCACGGCTTCGACTCAACCTTGTTGATGCCGACAATGCGGATGATTTCCTCCACGATATCGGCCTTGCCCTCGATGTCGGGGCGCCAGGTCGGCACGTGAATCACCGCCGTATCACGATGATCTTCAATCTTGAAGCCGAGGCCGAGAAGAATGGCGCTGGCGCGGTCTTTGGGGACGTCGACTCCGGTGAGGCGTTTGGCTTCGCTCCACGGATAATCGATGTCTTTCTTCACCGAGGGGACCTTGCCGGCGACGATGATTTCGCTGGGTTCGCCGCCGCCGAACTCCATCACCATCCGTGTCGCCATGTCGAGACCGGGGACGCAGAAGGCAGGGTCGACGCCGCGCTCGAACCGGTAGCGCGCGTCGGTGATGATGCCGGTCCTGCGGCCGGTCTGGGCGATGTTGATCGGGTCCCACAGGGCGGACTCGATCAGCACGTCGGTGGTGGTTTCGTCACAGCCGGAGTTCTCGCCGCCCATGATGCCGCCGATGGACTCGATGCCGTTGTCGTCGGCAATGACCACGGCGTCATGGTCGAACACATATTCCCGCCCGTCGAGCGCCAGCAGTTTCTCGCCGTCGCGGGCGCGGCGCACCACCAGGGCGCCCTTGACCTTCTTCAGGTCAAAGACATGGAGCGGGCGGCCCTGGTCATAGGTGAGGTAATTGGTGATGTCGACCAGCAGGTTGATGGGGCGCAGGCCGATGGCCTTGAGGCGCCGCTGCATCCAATCCGGCGACGGGCCATTGTTGACGCCGGAGACGAGCCGCAGCGCGAAGGCCGGGCACAGACGCGCGTCTTCCGGGGCGAACTCCAGCGTGACGTTGACCGGCGGCTTGCCTTCGCCGGCGATGGATTTGATGTGCAGCGGCTTCAGACGGCCGAGGCCGGCGGCGGCCAAATCCCGGGCGATGCCGTAAATGGAGGTGCAGTCCGGCCGGTTGGGCGTAAGGTTGATGTCGATGACCGGGTCGTTGAGCCCGGCCCACTCGGCGAAGGATTTCCCCACCGGCGCGTCGTCGGGCAGTTCGATGATGCCGGTGTGGTCGTCACTGATTTCCAGTTCCATGCCGGAACACAGCATTCCACGGCTTTCAACGCCGCGGATGACGCCGACTCCCAGAGTGATTTTCTTGCCGGGGATATAGGTTCCGGCGGGGGAGAACACGGCCTTCATGCCGGTGCGGGCGTTGGGCGCGCCGCACACCACCTGCACCGGGTCGCCGGAGCCGGTATCGACCATGCAGACATGCAGGCGGTCGGCGTTCGGGTGCTGCTTCACATCGAGCACGTAGGCGATGGTGAAGGGCTCCAGCAGTTTGCCCTTGTCTTCGACGTCTTCGACTTCAAGGCCGATATGGGTCAGCCTGTCGACAATCCCGTCCAGCGTCGCGTCGGTTTCCAGATAGTCTTTGAGCCACGAAAGAGTGAGTTTCATTGTCGTTGTCCGTAAATGTCCGGGAGTGCGGTTCAGGTGAGAGACAGGCCGCCGATGAGGGTCGGCAGGTCCAGGGGTCTGAAGCCGTAATGGTCCAGCCAGCGGGTATCCGCTTCAAAGAACGGACGCAGGTCCGACATGCCGTATTTCAGCATGGCGATACGGTCGATGCCCATGCCCCAGGCGAAGCCCTGGAATTCATCCGGGTCCAGGCCGCAATTCCTGAGCACGTTGGGGTGCACCATGCCGCACCCAAGAATTTCCAGCCAGTCCTCGCCTTCGCCGAAGCGGATTTCCCCGCCCTTGCGCGAGCACTGGATATCCACCTCCGCCGACGGTTCGGTAAAGGGGAAGAACGACGGCCGGAAGCGCATTTTGATCTGGTCGATCTCGAAGAAGGATTTGCAGAATTCCTCGAGAATCCACTTCATGTGGCCGAGATGGGAGGTGCGGTCCACCACCAGCCCCTCCACCTGATGGAACATGGGGGTGTGGGTCTGGTCGGAATCGTGTCGGTAGGTGCGGCCGGGAACAACGATGCGGATGGGCGGCTTCTGCGCCAGCATGGTGCGGATCTGCACCGGGCTGGTGTGGGTGCGCAGCAGTTTGCGCTCGCCGTTGGCGTCGGGGTGCATGAAGAAGGTATCGTGCATTTCCCGCGCCGGATGGCCGACCGCGAAGTTGAGGGCGGTGAAGTTGTAGAAGTCGGTTTCGATGTCCGGCCCCTCGGCGATGTGGAAGCCCATGTCGCCGAACACCGTCGAGATTTCGTCGATGACCTGGCTGATGGGGTGGATGCGTCCGCGGTTTTCCGGCGCCTCCTGAACCGGCAGGGAAACGTCGACGGTTTCCGCCGCAAGACGCGTGGCCAGCGCCGCCTGTTCGAGAACATCGCGGCGGGCGGCGACGGCGGCGGTCACCCGGTCACGCAGGCCGTTGATTTGCGGGCCTTTCTCCTTGCGCTCCCCGGGGGTCATCTTTCCGAGAGTCTTGAGCAGTTCGGAAATCGAGCCCTTCTTGCCGAGGGCGGCAACGCGCACGGCCTCCAGCGCCGGCTCGTCGGCGGCGGCGTTAATCTCGTTGATCAGATTGGTTTCAATGGTCGTGAAGTCACTCATCGCTCTGAAATACCCCTTGGGACACCGCAAAAGATTCGGCGGATGCCGCGGAAAAGCCTAATCCTGAAACACACGCACACGCCTAGGAAGGGCGCCGGGGTGTTTCGCGTCGGAACCGGGGGCTTGCGATGGCGGTCATTGAGCCAAGACCCCGGCTGGAGAATTGATGGCGGTGATACACCGCGAAGCCGTCGGGTCCCGGAAGAGCCGGACGGCGGCAGCCGGAAAGCCCGAATGCCGCCCCGTTTGAGCGAACCGTGGGAACTGTCAGGCGGCGGGAAGCGCGGCCTTCGCCTTTTCGATGTAACCCTTGAACGCCTCGGGTTCATGGATGGCGAGTTCTGACAGAACCTTGCGGTCGATTTCGACGCCGGCCTTGCCGAGACCGTCGATAAATCGGGAATAGTTCAATCCGTACTCCCGCACAGCGGCGTTGAGGCGCTGAATCCACAGGGCGCGGAAGGTGCGCTTGCGGTTCTTGCGGTCCCGATAGGCATACTGCTGGGAATGGTCCACCGCCGCCTTGGCGGTGCGGATGGTGTTCTTGCGGCGCCCGTAAAAGCCTTTGGCGGCGCTGAAAACTTTTTTGTGCTTGGCGTGGGCGGTAACGCCCCGTTTGACGCGGGCCATGGAAAACGTCCTTTACAACAGAAACATTGAAAAATCGGGTGAGCGCGAACGTCAGCCGTTCGGCAGGAAATACTGTTTCACACGATCACCGTCGGCCTTGGCCATGATGTTCGTTCCGCGCTTCTGGCGGATTTGCTTGGGCGTGCGTTTGATCATCCCATGACGCTTGCCGGACTGGGTGTACACCACCTTGCCGGTGCCGGTCACCTTGAAACGCTTTTTGGCGCCGGACTTGGTTTTCAACTTGGGCATTTCGCTCTCCTCGCGGGCCGCAACCGGACTCCGCTTATGGTTGGGTTCAAGCATAACAAACCGCCCCGGCAGCCCTTGTTTCAGCCGGGCGGTTTCTTCCGAAGCCGCGCTTATGGCAGAAAACACCCGGCTTGGCAATGGCGGAACGAAAAAAAAGCGATGGCGCGGAGGGCGAAGGGCATCGCCCGGCAACGCGAAATCAAAACACTGAAATTCCCGCCTGCTAATGCCTCTTGCCGGTGGAGAAGGCGCCGGCGCGGATACGTTCGGGCAGCAGGGAGGCGTATTCAGCCGCCGCGTCTTCGCCGTAACTTGAAACCAGTTCACGGAACGCCGCAAACAGTGCCGCCTGGGCCACGCAGTCACTGTCGATTCCGTCCAGCTCCGCCTCGGCAAACGCCTCGGCGACGTATGTCAGAGCCAATCTTTTTTCGGAGCTGGTTTCCAATTCGGAAAGGAGTGCGTCGTTGTCGTTCATGATGTTCTCGACTGCGATCCCTGATGAAGTCGCGCCATTCTAGACAAGGCCGGCGGGTGACGCCACAGGAATCGTTCAAACAGGTTAACGGCCGGGCGGGACGACTGGACGCAGGGCGGACATCAACCTTTACTTTCCTTCAACAAAGAAGTGGCATAAAATGATAAATCACGCCCGCGGAAGACTGCCCCGCCGCGGAATCCTCCGGAGTTTCATCGTGGCTGAATCCGTTGCCGCCCTTGCCATCGAGGGCTTGACCAAGAGTTATGACAAACCGGTCATCACCGGGCTGGATCTCACCGTGCGGGCCGGGGAGTTCTATGCTCTGCTCGGGCCCAACGGCGCCGGCAAAACGACCTTGCTGCGCATGGTGGCGGGAATCCTCGCGCCCGATTCCGGGCATATTACCATCTTCGGTCATGACAACCGCAGCGACGCCATCGAGGCCCGCCGCCTCACGGCGTGGGTGTCGGACGAGCCGATGGTTTACGACCGGCTGACGCCCCTGGAATACCTGGATTTCATCTCCGGCTTGTGGCAGATCGAGGCGGAGGCGGCGCATAAACGCTCGCTGGAACTGCTGGATTTTCTGGCGATGATGCCCCATGCCAACACGCCCTGCGGCGGGTTTTCCAAGGGCATGCTGCAGAAGGTGGCGTTGGCGGGCGCTTTGGTGCACAACCCGAAACTGGTGATGCTCGATGAGCCGCTCACCGGGCTCGACGCCGGCTCGGCCCACAAGGTCAAGGACCTGCTGCTGGACCATGTGAAATCCGGCGTCACCGTCATCATGACCA
>JAISTL010000120.1 GCA_031272615.1 Methylobacteriaceae bacterium
CTTAATGGAAGGGTGGCGAAATCCGGAAATTGAATGTTGGATGTCATGAGTGTTCCTCCATCAAGCCTCAAGCAGTTGCCGTCCGAAGCGCCTGATCCAGGATCAGGAGCGCGTCGCAACCCATAAAGATAAACGTTCCGACTCCGGCGCTTTCCAGCGCGGGGGCCAGTTCTCCGCCCTTGCCGGCGAAATAGATGTGCGTGCATCCGGCGGCTTTCAGCGCCGCGGCGGCCTTGACGCCTTCCTGCTCATAGTATTCATCCGATGAGCAGATGCAGGCGATTTTGGCGCCGGAGCCCTTGAACGCTTTCGCCGCTTCCTCGCCGGTCATGAAACCGTCGTTGGTCAGCGCCTGAACGCCGCCCGCCTCGAAGAAGTTCTTGGAGAAGGTCGCTCTGGCGGTGAAGGTGGCGATGGTTCCGAGATTCGCCAGGAAAATGAGCGGGCGTTTGCCGTTCTTCAACTTGTAGGCGTTGGAGAGATTGCGCAGACGCTCGTAGGGCTCCGAGGAGCGGATGGACGGCAGCGGCGTCACCGACACCGAGACCGTTGCCGGCGCGGCGATGCCGGTCTCCTCGGGCAGCGGCTGCAGCACGCTCACCGGGTCCTCAAACACGTTGGGGAATTCGGAAGCGCCGAGCAGCGGTTCCCTGCGGTTGGCGATGGCCTTGTCGCGCTTGGAGCGCACTTCGGCGATGGCGCCCTGCAGTGTTCCGGCCTTGAAGCTGGCGATAATGCCGCCTTCCTTCTCGATGCCCTGGAACAGGGCCCATGAGGTTTCCGCCAGCGCGTCGGTGAGGTTTTCAAAGCTGCCGGCGCCCGCCGCCGGGTCGGACACGCGCCACAGGTTGCTTTCCTCGGCAAGCACCAGCTGGGTGTTGCGGGCAAGCCGCCGCGCGAAGGCGTCGGGCAGGCCCAGAGCCGACGTGAACGGCAGGATGTGGATGGAATCGGCGCCGCCGACGGCGGCGGAGAAGGTGGCGATGGTTTCGCGCAGCAAATTCACCCACGGGTCGATGCGGCTCAACATGCGCCACGAGGTTTCGGCGTGCAGCCGAAGCGGCTTGGGCTCGAGCCCGAAAGCCTGCTCGACGCGCGCCCACAGCCGGCGCATGGCGCGCAGCTTGGCGATGGTGAGGAATTCCTCGGCTCCGGCGACCAGCAGGAACGAGATGGAGGAACGGGCGACGTCCGGGTCCAGTCCGCTCTTGATCAGCGCCTTGAGATAGGCGACGCCAGTTGCCAGCACGATGGCCAGTTCCTGCGCGCCCGAGGCGCCGGCCTCATGGGCGAAACGCCCGTCAGCGGTGAACAGCCGGATTTTGCCGCTCTTCGATGTCTGCGGGCCCAGTTTCTCGACGACCTTTTTGACGCATTCCTGCCAGTCGGACTTGAGGAATCCGACATCGGCGAGCACCCCGATGGGGTCCAGCGCGTAGTCCACCTGGAGGTCCGCCGGGTTGACGCCGGTCTCCTTGATGTAAGCGAGGAAATTGTCCACCGCCGGGATGCACAGGCCGCCGCTGTCAAAGCGCAGATGCACGGCGCCCGGAACGATGCCGTTGAGCACGCTCTTCATGTCGGTGTCGGCGGAAAACGCGCCGAATCCGCGGGCCGAGCGCGCCCCTTTATAAACCAGAACCAATCCGTTGGCCCCGTTTTTGACGTCGGTCAGGGCCTGTTCGTTGGCGGCGGCCGCGTCGGGATGGTCCACACGCTGGGAGATCACCCATCGGCCTTCGTTTTCCTTGGCCAGGGGGGTCACATCCTCACGCCTCTGGTACAGGGGCTCCATGCGGATGCCGTCGTACGTCCTGGACACAAGGCGCTTTTCGAAGTCTGCCCCCTTGAGAGTTTCTTCGACGACCCGAACCCATCGTTCTTTGCTGACAGGCGGGAAATCGTCGCCCAGCGCAAAAGTCTCGGACAGGCCGGTGGCTTTACTAGTCTCGATATCACTCATTAGATTTGTCTCATCTGTTTTTTAATAGGGTTCCTCATCGGCAGCAACGGCAAAGAGTACCGTCGTTCCCGCGAGTTCCTCGACCTGGTGTTTCCTTTCGCTCTGCCGTGGGAAAGAACCGGAAAAGCGGCCGGACACGTTAACGGAGCAATTTGCTCTTATCACTATCAAATTGACTTGGCAAAAGAGTTTTATCCATCCTCTCCACAGAATGCGTGAAACGGGAGGTATTTTCTTGCGGATACGGCAAAGCCGGGCGGCGTTTGCGCCCGGGCGGGCCGGAGACTCGGCGGCGATTCGCCAATATCAGGAACCATTTCCACGAAATCCGCGCCGTTTCGCCCCCGCCGTCCACAGCAACGAACACCGTCAACAATCAGTCGTTTTGTCGCATGGGCCGGGGCCGGAGAAACCGGCGCCCGGGAATCACCGGCGACGCGGTTTTGAATAAACCCGGGGACGGCAGGCGGCGTTACTTGTGCTGCCCGGCGTTTTTTACTATGGAGACTTGCTGTCGTTGCAGGACACGGAAGGTGAGTGACATGTCGGAACAAAACGGCGCGGCGGGGACGCGCCAGGATACTCTTTATCCGCAGAGTGGGCCGGTGTTCATCGACACGCGGGATTTCGTCCTGCGCAGCCTCACCCCGGAAGACGCCGACGAGCGGATGCTCGGTTGGCTTGCGTCGCCCGAAGTCGCGACGGGGTTGAACATCATGCCCATGGGCTTTGATCTCAACGGTCTGAGGAAATACATCGCCGGGCACGACAACCGGGCGGGGTACCTCATCGGCATTTTCTCCAAAGAAGAGCGTCTGCTCATCGGGTTTTACTCGCTGTTCGTGGTGTTTCCGCACATGCACGCGACGCTGACGTCGATCATCGGTGACAAAAACCATGTCGGCACCCGTGTCTACTGGCGGACCGTCGACGCTCTTCTTGACTATTTTTATAAAAACCGGGGTATCTATAAAATCCGTGCGCCCATCGTCGCGCGCAACTTCCGCATGCTGTTCAACTTCATGCAGAATTCCCGGTTCGTCCTGGAGGCGGTGCTCCGCAACGAAAGCGTTGTGCCCACCGGCGGGCGCACCGACGTGCTCATGTTCACGTCCTTCAGCGACGACGGGAAAGGTAATCCGGAATTCGGAATTCGGAATGCGGAATTGTGAGCGGGTCCACCCGGTCCACCTTGTCCACAAAAACGCCGGGACACACTCCGCACTGAACCCCGAAGGGGTTTATCGCGGAGTGTGTGACGGGAGTTCAGGTGTTTTGGTGGACTTGGTGGACATAAAGCCGTACCCTGAAAACCGGACGCCAAATACGGTCGCAAAACCCCGGAAATGCCCGGACTGTAGCGTCCACCCAGTCCACCCAGTCCACCCAGTCCACCCTCGTCCACCGCCTCCGCATCCCGTGAATTTTCCGGGTTAAGCCGCCGATTGATCAAAATCCGGTTTAAATCTTGAAGAATTTCTTTATACTGGCGAAACCCGACGGGCCTCCCGCGCGCCGGACGTGTGAGCGATTCCTTGAAAACACCAACACGAGAGACTCTCGATGAGCGACAATCCGTTTAAAAAACCCGGCTTTTCCGTTGAGCCGCCTCCCGCGCCCGCCCCCCAGTCCGGCGTCAGCGACATTTTCATCGGCAAAAGCTGGAAGCCGGAGACGGTCCGTCTGAAATACGCCAACCGGCACGGGCTGATTACCGGAGCGACGGGAACCGGCAAAACCGTCAGCCTGCAGAAAATGGCGGAGGGCTTTTCCAACGCCGGGGTGCCGGTGTTCGCCGCCGACATCAAGGGCGATCTCTCGGGCATTGCCGCCCCGGGCAACGGCGAGGCGCACTTCATCAAGCGGGCTCAGGACGTCGGCGTCGACTATGTCCCCGACATGTTTCCGACGATCTTCTGGGATGTGTTCGGCGAGCAGGGGCATCCGGTGCGCGCCACCATCACCGAAATGGGCCCGCTGCTGCTGGCGCAGCTGCTGGAGCTGAACGACACCCAGGAGGGCATTCTGAACATCGGCTTCCGGGTTGCCGACGAACACCAGTGGCCGGTAGTCGACCTGAAGGACCTGCGCGCCCTGCTCACCTATCTGGTGGACAACGCCTACGAAATCAAATCCAAATACGGCAATGTCACCAAGGATTCCGTCGGCACCATCCAGCGGCAGATTCTCATGCTGGAGAATCAGCGCGGTGATTTGTTCTTCGGCGAACCTGCCCTCGACATCCATGATTTCATCCGCTGCGATTCCCAGGGGCGGGGCTATGTCAACATTCTGGCCGCCGACAAGCTGATGACCCGCCCGCGGCTCTACGCGTCCTTCCTGCTGTGGCTGTTGTCGGAGCTGTTCGAGGTTCTCCCGGAAATCGGCGACCCGGAGAAACCGGTGCTGGTGTTCTTCTTCGACGAGGCGCATCTGCTGTTCAACAACGCGCCGCGCGGGCTGCTCTCCGCCATCGAGCAGATGGTGCGGCTCATCCGCTCCAAGGGAGTCGGGGTGTATTTCGTCACCCAGAACCCCCTCGATGTGCCGGATACGGTTCTCGGTCAGCTCGGCAACAAGGTGCAGCACGCGCTGCGCGCCTTTACCCCGCGGGACCAGCGGGCGGTGAAGGCGGCGGCGGAAACCTTCCGGCAAAACCCGAAGTTTTCGGCGGAACAGGCGATTATCGAGCTGGGTGTGGGTGAGGCGCTGGTGTCGACCCTGCAGGACAAGGGCGCGCCCTCCGTTGTCGAAAAAACCCTGATCGCGCCGCCCTTCGGCCGGGTCGGCCCGCTGGACGCCGATGAGCGCGCCGACGTCGTCAGGAACTCGCCCTATCTCGGCAAGTATGACAACTCCTACGATCGCGAGTCCGCTTACGAGATACTCACCCGGCGGCAGAATCTCGAGGATGACCCGGCCCAGGGCAAAGGCCCGTCCAACTGGTGGGATGCGGTTCTGGGCACCGCCCACGCCTCCACCGGCGACGCGCCGGCGCCCCAACAACCGGCGCGACGGCCCCCCGGGCGGCAGCCGGCGACGCTTTCCCAGACCATCGTGCGCCAGGTCACCTCATCGCTGACCCGTTCGGTCAGCACGGAAATCGCCAGGGCCATCAAGCGCGGGATTCTCGGCAGCCTCACCGGGCGCCGGTGAGCCGGCGGATGTCCGGATTGGAGTGGGAACGATGATTATTGTGCTCATGGGCGTGTGCGGCAGCGGCAAAACCACCATCGGCGAGCTGTTGGCCAAACGGCTGCACTGCGGCTTTTCCGACGCGGACTCCTTCCACCCGGCGGAAAACGTCGAGAAGATGCGCGCCGGGATTCCGCTGCAGGATGAAGACCGCTGGCCGTGGCTCAGGGCCATCCGCGCCGCCATAGAAGACTGGCAGCGGCGCGGCCAGTGGCACATTCTCGCCTGTTCGGCGCTCAAACAGGCCTATCGGGACATTCTCTCCCCCGACGGCGACGTGATGTTCGTCAACCTGAAGGGCACGCCGGAACTGATCCGCGCCCGCCTCAAGGGGCGCACCGGCCACTACATGAACCCGGCTCTCCTCGACAGCCAGCTGGAGACCCTGGAGGAGCCGGTGAACGCCTTGACCGTGGACATCGACGACACGCCGGAGGGGATTGTGAAGACGATCATGGCGCACCTGCCGGAATAACCCCGGCGGGAACCCGCCGACAGGTCTGTGGTCCGTGACTCCAGCCGGTTATGCCGACGGGGAATCGGAAAGCAGTGCAATCCCCACCAGGTCTTGCAGTTCCCCGGTACTGAGGCCGGAGTAGTTCTCCCG
>JAISTL010000201.1 GCA_031272615.1 Methylobacteriaceae bacterium
GGGTTCGACGTGTTGAAACCGCCCCGAAAAGCCGGGCGGCGGGGGTGCTCGCCGTTGTGTTCAAATGGCTGGTCCGGCTTGCGGCGCTGCCGTTCGTGGTGCTGGGCGACACCGTCGTGCGCTATCCGCGCCAATCGGCGGTCGGCGCGCTGGTCGGCGCAACGGTTCTCACCATTGTGATCAACGCCTTGTGGTTGCAGAGCGCGCCGCATCCGGCGCCGCTGTTCGCCGAGATTAAAGCGCGGCACGCGATTCCGCAGCCCCAACCCCAGCCCAAGGCCCAACCGCAGAAGCTGCAAACGGCGGACGCGGGGGAAGCCGTTGCCGCCGAAATCGCCGAGCGCATGAGCCGGCAGGACGCCGCCGACATACCGACGGAACAGGCTGCGGACACGACCGCCGTCACCGCCGATGGTGAAGCGTCTGCCAGCGGGGCGGACGCCGCGGTTATCCCGGAGCGGGCGCCGATGCCCCCGGCGCGGGCCAAACCCCACCGGCCGACTTTGGCGTCGGTGATGGGCGGCGGCATGAGCGGGCTGACCCTCTCAGAGGACACGCGGGAAACCGCCGCGGACCGGCAGAAGGTCACGGAGGCGCAAACCGCCCTGCTGACGCTGGGATACGCGCAGGTCAAGGTGGACGGCATCTGGGGGCCGGCGACAAAGAGCGCCGTCGAGGCCTTCGAGCGGGATTACGGCCTGCCGGTGACCGGAGACATCAACGAGCGCACCTTGCGTGAGCTCATGGCGGTGGCGCGGCCGGCGGGAACCCTGTAGCTCCCCTTGAGTTCACTCCGGATACCAGTGCGGATAGAGGAATTTCAATCCGCAGGTCTCGCCGGGACCCGGGCCGGGAGAGCGCGCCGTTTTCTGCACGCGGACCTCCTGGTCGCCGACGACAATGGCGTAGTCGACAATTTCACCGAGATAGGTGCGCCGTTTCACCAAGCCGCGGACATGGCCGTCATCGCCGAAATCGATTTCCGACGGACGCGACGCCAGCACGGCGGCGGAGCTTTGGCCGAACACATCGGCGGGCGCCGGAAGGTTTACCGCGTCGTCGCTGCCCGTCGGCTTGACGGCGTCGCCCGATTTCACCACCTTGAGGAAGTTCGACAGGCCGATGAAGCTGAACACGAACTTGGAGGCGGGTTTGCGGTAGATGTTGAGGGGCGTGTCAATCTGCTCGACATGGCCGGCGCGCATCACCATGATACGGTCGGAGAGCGCCATCGCCTCGGACTGGTCATGGGTGACGTAGAGGATGGAGAAGCCGAATTTCCGCTGCAGGTCTTTGATTTCAAAGCGCATTTCCTCGCGCAGGTGCGGGTCGAGGGAGGACAGCGGTTCGTCCAGCAGCATGACGTCGGGATTGAGCGCCAGCGCCCGGGCCAGGGCGACCCGCTGCTTGCCGCCGCCCGAGAGGTCCATGGGGCTGATATCGGCGTCATCCAACAGGTTGGTGTTGCGCAACGCCTCGGTGGTGCGGCTGCGGATTTCATCGGCGGAGAGATTGCGCAGGCGCAGGGGGAAGGCGATGTTCTCAAAAACGCTCATGTGCGGCCACACGGCGAAGGCCTGGAACACCATGCCGAAATCCCGTTTCTCCGGCGGCAGATAGAAGTTCTCCTTGTGGGAGGAGAGCAGACGGTCGCCGACGCGGATTTCGCCTTCGTCAATATCCTCAAATCCGGCGACCATGCGCAGCGTGGTGGTTTTGCCGCAGCCCGAGGGGCCGAGCATGGAGAAGCACTCGCCCTTCTCGATGTGCAGGGTCAGATTGTCGACCGCCGTCACATTGCCGAAGCGCCGGGTAATGCCGTTCAACTGGATGTAAGACATGTCGCTTCTCCCTGTCACTTGGCCCGGACGCCGGTCAGCCGCTCGATAATCACCTGTCCGGAGATGATGATCAACAGCGCGATGCCGGCCAGCGCCGCCGATTCGACCGTTGCGCCGTCTTCGTTGAGCACATAGATTTCAACGCCGATGGTGCGGGTGTTGGTGCCGTAGAGCATGACGGACACCGTGAGTTCGCGCAACGCCGGCAGGAAGATGAGGAAGAACGCGGCAATCATGCCTGGTCGCACAAGGGGCAGCACAACATCCCGCAAGGATTGCGCCATGCCGGCGCCGCAGGCCCGCGCCGCCTCGATGAGTGAATCGTGCACCTGTTCCAGCGCCGCCGAGTTGGCCCGCAAGGACAAGGCCATATAGCGGGCGATGTAGGCGACCAGGATGATCCACACGGTGTTGTACAGGTTGATTTGAATGCCGGTGAACGGGATGGTGTGCCCGCCGCCCCAGGCGAGAATCACGCCGAGCGCGATGACCGAGCCGGGAACGGAGAACGGCAGCATGCCGAGAAATTCCAGGATGCCCTTGCCGCGCACCTTCATCTTGACGATGACGTAGGAGATGATGACGCCGGCGAACATGGTGATCACCGCGGCCGACAGGCCCAGCGACACGCTGTTCCAGATGGCCCGCTGGGTCTGCGGGTTGACGAACAGGGCGCGATGGTAGTTGTCCCACGTCATGTTTTCCAGAACGAGGGGCAGGCCGTAGGTCTTGAGGCCGCCGACGAGGAAGATGGTGATGGTGGGCAGGGCGATGGTGAAGCCGATGTAGGCGATGGAGAACACGAACAGCGGAATGCGCAGGCCCCTGAGCTTGACCTCCACGGGGCGGAAACTCTTGCCGCCGATGATCTGATAGCGTCCGCGGGAGAGAATTTTGTTCTGCGTCCACATGATGATGGCGGCGGTGACCACCAGCACCGCGGCGAGCACCGTGCCGGTGCGGATAGCGGCGAAACTCCCGGCGCTCTGATGGATGTGCTGATAAATCAGGTAGGGGATGTTGATGATGCCGACCTGCACGCCGAGCACCGCCACGGTGCCGAAATGCGCCATGGAATAGAGCATGATCAGCAGCGCGCCGGAGAGGATGCTGGGCAGCACCAGGGGAATGGTGATTTTGCGGGTGATGGTGAACAGGCTGGCGCCGGAAATGCGGGCCGACTCCTCGAGGGTCGGGTCCATGCGCTCCAGGGCGCCGCTGACCTGGATGAAGACGAAGGGAAACAGATACATCGTCTCAACCATCATGATGCCGTGGAAGGAATAGATGTTGAACACCGGGCCGTCGGCGATGCCGATGACGTCATAGAGAGAGCGCAGCCAGTTGTTGATGTAGCCGATGCGTTCGTTGAGCAGCATCTTCCACGCCAGCGCCCCGATGAAGGAGGGCAGCATGAACGGCACCAGGAACAGCATCTTCATGAAGCTCTTGTAGGGGATGTCGGTGCGCGTCACCAGCCAGGCGAAAAACGTGCCGACGATGGTGCTCATGGTGGTGGTGCCGCAGGCGATGATGATGGAGTTGGTCAGCGCCTCGTAGGTTTCCGGCTCGGAAAGCACGTCGACGATGTCGGTGATGTTGAAGCCCTTGCCGGGTACCCACATGGCGTTGAAGAAAATCAGCGCGACGGGCACGACGACCACAATCACCAGAATGGCAATGGAGATGACCAGTAGAACCTCTCCCGCTCCGAAGGAACGGGTTTTCCTCAGCGCCGGAGAATTGGAAACGGATGTGTTCATGGCGTTGTCTCCCCGTTGGAAGCGGGACTATCGGCACCGGGTTTGAACCAGTGCACGGCATGGAAGGCGATGCGGCACGGCTGGTTTTCCTGCAGCAGCTTGCCGCCGTCAAAGGCTTGATGGGTATCCTGAATGACGCGCAGCGGCACGCCGTCCACTTCCACGAGGTAATCCATGGTGGCGCCGAGGAAGGAGGCGCGTTTGACAATGCCGCCGATTCCGGGCCCCTCCTTGGCGAGGTCGATCTCCGACGGGCGGCAGCCGAGCATCCACTCGCCGGGGGACGGCGGCGGAATGCCGATATCGGCGTTCTGTTCGCCGACGCGGATGAGGTTGTCTTTGTAGGACACCCTGAGGAAGTTGCTGACGCCCATGAACCGGAAAATGAAATCGTCGGCGGGAGTCTCGAAAATGTCCTGCGGCGTGCCGATCTGGCGGATATTGCCGTGGTGGTCCATGATTGCCAGGCGGTCGGAAATGGCCAGGCCGATTTCCTGATCGTGGGTCACATAGAGAATGGTGATATCCAGCCGCTTTTGCAGCTCCTTGATTTCAAAGCGCATTTCTTCGCGCAGATTGGCATCCAGGTTGTTGAGCGGCTCATCGAGCAGCATCAGCGGCGGGCGGGCGACAAGGGCGCGGGCCAGGGCGACGCGCTGCTGCTGGCCGCCGGAAAGCTGGGACGGCAACCGCTGTTCGAGGTCAGTGAGGTTCACCTGGTTGACCGCCTCCATGACCCGCTCTTTCAGCTCCTTCGGCGGCACCTTGGCGAGTTTCAGCGGGTAGGCGATATTGTCGAACACCGTCATGTGCGGCCAGACCGCGTAATCCTGGAAGACGACGCCGAGGCCGCGGTCATTGGGCGGCAGGTCGGTGCCGGTGGTCGAGTCCGTCACAACCTGGTCGCCGATGGCGATGGTGCCGGCATCCGGAGTTTCAAAACCGGCGATCAGCCTGAGCAGAACGGTTTTTCCACAGCCGGAGGGCCCCAGGAGGGTGAAGCATTCGCCGTGGTTGATGGTCAGCGACAGTCCGTCGAGGACCGTATGAGACCCGTAACTCTTGCGGATATCCTTCAGGGTAATGGTTGCCATGGGTTCCTCAGTCATTTCAAAATGAAGGTCACGGGACGCAAGGCGACAGACCGGGCCTGTCGTCCGGAAGCTCACGCGAAGGAAGCGAACAACAATCTTCAGGATAACGGGCAGAAACCTGAACCGGTGCGCATATCATTATAGTGTATGGTGCGCGGAGCGTCCCGGGGGACGCTCCGCCGGTCGGAGGCAGGGCGCGGCGCGATGATTACTTGCCCATCATCAGGTCGCTGAACTTCTTGATGGTGGCTTCTTTTTCAGCCATCAGCGCGATATAGTCGATCTTGATGGCGCGGCCCGCGGCTTCTTCCGGGGTGGGAAGTGTTTCATGGGCTACGGGAACGCCCTTGCGAACCGGCAGCGTGCCTTCGGACGCGATGATCTTCTGGCCGGCCTCGGACAGCAGGAAGTCCACGAATTTCTTGGCGACGGCTTCGTTCGGGGTGCCCTTGAAGATGCACACCGGGCTGGGAATCACCAGCATTTCCGGCGGATAAACCAGGTTCAGGGTGGCGCCCTTCTTGATCTTGTCGATGGTGATATAGTCCACCGCGAGGCTGGCCACCAGCTCGCCGGAGGCGGTATCGTCGACAACCTGGCCGGAGCCCTTGCCCATCACGGCGCCGTTGGCCTTGAGGTCTTCAAAGTAAGGCCAGCCGAACTGCTTGACCATCAGGGCGATGCTCATGAAGGAGGTGCCGGAGAGGGCCGGGTTGGCAATGCCGTAGGCCTTCTTGTATTCGGGTTTCTTCAGGTCATCCCAGGTCTTGGGGGCTTCCTTGATGAAGCGCGTGTTGTAGGCGATGCCCAGAGTGCCGAGGCGGACGGCGGTGAAGCTGCCGTCATAGTCGTCAAAGGGGTTGATGACGTTGTCGAGTTCGGGGGTTTTGTACTGCAGCAGCAGGCCTTCGTTCTTCATGCTGTAGAAATCCGGAACCTCACTGGTCCACAGCACGTCAGTCTGAATCTTGCCCGATTGGCGCTCGGCGGCAATTTTCGCCATCAGCTTGCCGGCCCCTGCGGACTGATAATCGAAGTTGACATCGGGATTCTGCTTCAGAAACTCGTCCCTCAGGGCTCCGATAAGGGATTCCTTCATGGAGGTGTAGACAACGAGATTGTCGGCGGCGAGCACGGGAAGGGCAAGCCCCGTAGTGAAAACAGCGGCGAGAACGGCGGATGACAAACGGTATTTCATAGTGTTCCTCTTCTGGTTTGACGGTGGTCGGATTTGAAGTTTGTTTTGTTGTCCTTGTATATCAGCGCGATTCATAGCGGGTTGGCGCCGGAAACGCAAGAACATAAGACACAGCAAAGGTTTTATACGCACATTTAGCGGGCGGCATCGCGCCGGAATGTGTGGCAGAAATATCACGAGGCAAGTTTAATATGGCTGCACACTCCCCGAGCCCGCTTCTTCACCACAATTAGTAATCAGTTGTTAACCAAATTACGGTTTTCTGGGGCGATGTTAAAGACTGGTCCGAACCATTGTTCTATACATGAAGGAGACTATTCCTTAACAGGCTGAACGGCCCGGATATCCGTAATGCAGCAATGCAGCTTCAGTTTCGGGATGCGGGGCGGTTATGATTCGGGAGAATCATCATGGATAAAGATCAGATACCTCCAGGGTATATGCCGGGCGGCGAAACGGGCATCATCATACCATTCCCGATGGATCGGGCCGGGCGCGGCGTCTCCCAACGGGTGAGACAAGACTCGGAAATGGGACAGATCATCGTTTTCCTCGGCGTTCATTATGAGCATGATGTCGACGACCCGACCAATCCGGTCTCCTTCGGTCGTCGCGGCGGTTCAAAAAAGGGCAGCAAAAAAGCGTAAGGAATTCACCTGTGGCGGTATCGAGCCGGTTCACAGGCATCATCACATAAGGCATTATGTCGCAGCCCCGCGGCGCAGCGGGTGTTCTGCGGGTTCCGGGTAACGATTCGGGCTTCAGTCCGCCCCCTGTTTCAATGGTTTGCACGACAGTTTTTCCGCGGCTTCACGGGCAAGCCCTGCGGTCGATGCCAGCGGACTGAGGGTTCTGAGCACCGCGAACCCTGTATTTTCTTCCATTATGACATGCAGTTCCTGGAGCGTGTCCTCCCGTTCTCCCTGTTTCTTGAGAAAATCGGCGATTTGTGTTGCGGTGCCGACCACAATGTCCAGCGACTCACCCGTCGCAGCGCGGTCAGTGGCGGAGAGCAGCACCCGACCCTGCCGGTCATGGATGGACAGCGATTGAAACACGTTGCTTTTGGGAAACGACACGAGCATCGCGCTCTCCCGGGTGTTGAGCAGGCAGGCGGAGAGCGTTACATACGGGTCCTGCTGCCGCGGCCAGCTGTTGGCGCCGGTGTTGGGCAACACGACGGATTCGCCGTTCCTGGTCAGGGCCTGCAACCGTTGGTAGGCGGAGTTCTGCGGGGCGTGCGGCACGTAGAGGATAAAGATGATATGCACGAGACCGGCAATGACCAGCCCGATGAGGGTCGAGAGAATCACGCGTCCTGAAAAACTCATGATACGCAGGCCCTCCGGGTGATGGTCGGCAGGGATTTGACGTCAATGGACGAAGGGTTCAGCGACGCCGGCAGGTCATAGAGCCGCAGAACCACTTCGAACGGAGCGTAGCCCTTCAGTTGAACCCAGTTTCCGGGCAAGGGGAGTGCCGAGGCGTTGATGGTGAAATCGCCGTTTTCATCGCGCAGCAGCTCCGGAGAACTGAAACCGTGGCGCTGCTGCGGCGTCTCGATCAGGCGCCCGTTGTCGTCATAGATGGTAATGGTCCAAATCCTGGCGGGCGGGACGTTCGGGCCGATCTGATAGCGGCAGGAAGAGACGAGCGGCTTGCCGTCCCGGTCATACCGGGCCTTGAGTACCAGCCCTTCGCCCTTTCCGAGCAGGATGTCGCCGTTGGTGCTGATGGCGGCGAGGGCATAGGGGTCGACTGAGGGCACGCCGTGGTCCGGCCACAAAGTCCACTGGCCGCGGGTGATGGCGCCGACGGGGTAATCCTTCGCCAGAATCCATGACGCCGAACCCAGCCCGCCGCCCAGGCCCAAGACGACGGTGTAGATGAGCAGCAGCTTGTTGGAAAAGCTCTGCCAGACGGACAACCAGAATTGGGTTTTGACGTTCATGGCAACCCCGCGGGCGACGCTCCTGCGCTAGTTGATTGAGGCGGTGTCAAAGGGCGTGCGGAACGCGCTCCGGCTCTGAGTCAACAGCGTACCGATACCGTTTATGGCCTCCCACGACTGTTTCGACAAGACCCCTTCCACCGAAACCTTCGTCGCGGAGGCGGTGAGCATCGGCTTGGCGGTTGCGGGGGGCTGGAGGAACGGTACCGGCTTCAACTCGACGTTGTGATGGGCGACGGTCATGACCTCCCGCCAGATTTGCGCGGGTATCGTGCCGCCGGTCATTCCGGCCATCGGCGAGTTGTTGTCGTTGCCGAGCCAGATGGCGGCGGACATGTTGCCCGAATACCCGACATACCAAGCATCGCGGTAGGCGTTGGTGGTGCCGGTTTTGCCGGCCTGCGGCAGGCCGGGGATGGCGGCGCGTTTGCCGGTTCCGGTGGTGACAACCTTGTTCAGCATCAGGTTCATGTCAGCCACCACCCGGTCCTCAAGCACGCGTTCCGGCGCCGGATTGTTGCGCTGGGCATAGATGATGTCGCCCCCGGCGCCGTAAACTTCCAGGGCGGCGTAGGGTTTGGCCCGGAATCCGCCGTTGCCGAACACCGAATAGGAGGCGGCCATATCCAGCACCGTGACTTCCGCCGCGCCGATGGGCAGGGGGGAGGAATCGGCGAGCTTGTGGGTGAGGCCCATTTTCTCGGCGGTTTCGATGATGACCTTGCGGCCGGCCTTGGCGTTGCCCTTGCCGATCTGTACCGAGAGGCGCACCGGGATGGTGTTGATGGATTTGGCCACCGCCAGCCACATGGGCACGGAGCCGGCAAAACTGTGGCCATAGTTGCTCGGGCACCAGTTGCCGAGGCAGATTTGCGTGTCAACCACCGTGGAATTGGGGCGCAGCTTCGGCAGCGCCGTGAGGGCGGCGGCATAGACAAAGGGCTTGAAGCTGGAGCCGGGTTGACGCAGGGCGTCGGTGGCGCGGTTGAACTGGCTCTGGCCGTAATCGGGCCCGCCGGTCATGGCGCGCACGGCGCCGTCCACATCCATGACGACGATGGCGCCCTGGCGGAAGCGGAAGCCTTTGCCGCTCTGGCGGATGGCGTCGCTCAACGCCTTGTCGGACATATACTGGATGGTCGGGTCAAAGGGCGTCTTGACGGTCAGGACCCGTTCCTGACCGAACTTTCCGGCGACGTCCAGCTCCTTGATGTTGCTGAAGGCCCAATCCAGGTAAAATTCGGGGGTTTCCTTGTGGCGGCGGGTGACCGGCGTGGCCGGGTTGCGCAGGGCGGCCTGAACCTGTCCGCGGGTGGCGAAACCGGCTTCGACCATGTTGTTGAGCACATCGGCGGCGCGGGCGCGGGCCACCGGCAGGTTGATGTGCGGCGCGTAGCGCGACGGCGCCTTGAACAACCCCGCGAGCATGGCGGATTCAGCCAGGTTGAGATCCTTGACCGATTTGTCGAAATAGAACTCGGCGGCGGCGGCGACGCCGTGCACGCCGGCGCCCATATAGGCGCGGTCCAGGTAGAGCTTCAGAATTTCGTCTTTGGTCAGGTGCGCTTCAAGCCAGATGGACAGAAACGCCTCCTTGATCTTGCGGTCGAGAGTCTGCTCATTGTTGAGGAACAGGTTTTTGGCCAGCTGCTGGGTGATGGACGAACCGCCTTGGCGCACGCCGCCGGCCTTGGCGTTCACCGACAGGGCGCGGGCGGTACCGATGGGATCAATGCCCCAGTGTTCGTAAAAGCGCCGGTCTTCCGTCGCCAGCGCCGCCTTGATGAGGTGCTCCGGATAGTCCTCGAGGTTGTAGGTGTCGTCGTAGCGCACGCCGCGATGGCCGATTTCCTGTCCGTAACGGTCAAGGAAGACAACGGAAAGGTGCTGGGTCTTCAGGTAGTCGTCGGTGGTCAGCTCAAAGGCCGGTTTGGCCAGGCACAGGGTTGCCAGCAGGCCGACGATGGACAGCGACACCCCTTCGGACATCAGGTCGAGAACCAGGCGTTTCAACCCCCTCACCCGCATGGAGTTGGAGAAATCGCAGACGCGGTCCCAGAAGTCTTCCAGCATCATGCCGCCGCGATACAGAGTATCGTCGATCCAGGCGTCGGCCTTGAGAGCGCAGCGACGAAACTCTTCCCACGAATCGGATGCGGGAGCGGACGGCTGTTCCGATGGCTGTTCAGACAGCTGTTCGGAGAGCTGCTCGGAGGGCTGTTCGGAGGGCTGTTCGGAATTCATGTAGCTTTCCCATAAGTATTCCCTTAGAGGGAAAATTGTTATTATGCGAGTATTTTGAGTTTATTCGGGAAAACAGTTAACTGTATTCATTATACATCGATACTCTTCCACTCTACTACTTTACCGATCTCGAACGGCAAGGGTCGGCCGGAGAAGGGCATCCCGGCGGCACGCTCGCGGAAACGCCCGAAAACACGGAAAATCTAGGCAGTAAACATTAATAAACGATAAAAGTTAGCGTTAACGGTTCGTGATATCGGTTCAGTTATGGTTAATTCATGATTAATACTTGGATTTACAATGACTCGGGCGATTTATTACTTATTATTAGGGTTAATGATGCGAAAAACAACAGGGTTAACGGTGGGTAAAAGCCAAAAGTCCAGTCCACGCCTCCTGTCCCGCGCTGCCCGGGCGCCGGCATATTCGGACGACAGGCGGGGGTTGCCGTTCACCGGAGAACAGCCTATACCGCTGGTCACGGCCCGGGGAGTGTTCCGGGCCTTCGGCGGCAACAAGGCGGAAAAGCTCCGGTGAGAGACCAACCCCCTTTCTGGAAAACCAAAACCCTGGAGGAGATGACTCCGGCGGAATGGGAGAGCCTGTGCGACGGCTGCGGGCGCTGCTGCCTGCTCAAGCTGCTGGATGAAGACACCGGAGAAGTGTTCTACACCGATATTGTCTGCCGGCTCTATGACGAAGACACCTGCCGCTGCCGCAATTACGCCGGGCGCGGCGGTGTGGTGGACGACTGCATTCTCCTCACGCCGGAAAAGGTACGCACCATCGCCTGGCTGCCGCCGAGCTGCGCCTACCGGCTGGTGGCGGAGGGGCGGGATCTCCGCCCGTGGCATCCGCTGGTGTCCGGTTCGCCGGAAACGGTGCATACGGCGGGCGTATCGACAAAAGGACGGACGGCAGGGCGGGAAGGCGGATTTACCGTCGAGCAGCTGCAGCGGCGCATCCGCCGGTGGCCGGCGGCCATGCCGAGGGAAAAGAAGAGCGGGTCATGACGGCTGACGATCCTGCAAGGCCCGTGCGGGCTGACCGGTTTCTGGTGGAGCGCGGATATTTCCCGAGTCGGGCGCTGGCGCGCTCGGCCATCGAGAGCGGCCTGGTGACGGTCAACGGCGAAGCGCTGACCAAAGCCTCCCGGGAAATTCCGGCGGGGGCGGACATCGTCGCCTCGGCGCCGCATGATTACGTGTCCCGCGGCGCCCTCAAGTTGGAGGCGGCGCTGAAGCATTTCGGCTTTTCGCCGGAGGGGCGGACGTGTCTGGATATCGGCGCCTCCACCGGCGGCTTTACAGAAGTGTTGCTGCGGCAGGGCGCCGGGCGCGTCTATGCGGTGGATGTCGGGCACGGGCAGCTGCACGGGAAAATCCGGGCCGACGCGCGGGTCGTCAGCCTGGAGAAGACCGATGCCCGCGCGCTGACCACCGCGTTCATCCCGGAGCCGGTCGAATGTCTGGCGGCGGATGTGAGCTTCATTTCGCTGAAACGGGTGCTGCCGCCGGTTCTGCCGCTGCTCGCGCCCCATGCCTGGCTGGTGGCGCTCATCAAGCCGCAGTTCGAGGCCGGGCGTCAGGCGGTGAAGAAGGGCGTGGTGCGCGACCCGGATGTGCACCGGCGGGTGTGTGACGATATCTTACGGTTTGTCGGTGAACTCGCCTTCGAGGTGAAGGGAGTCATCCCGTCGCCGATTCCCGGCGGCGAGGGCAACCGGGAATTCCTGCTGGGAGCGGTGAGGCGCTGATGGCGGAAGAGCTTCTCGTTGAGCGTCTCGACAATCGCGGCAGCGGCCTGGCCCGCACGACCGCGGGATGGGTGCGTATCGCCGGGGCGCTTCCCGGGGAACGGGTGAAGGCCGAAATCTCCGGGCAACCCGGGCGGGCGGAGCTTGTGGAGGTCGTCGATGCCTCGCCGCGGCGGGCTCAGCCGTTCTGCCCGCTGTTCGGGCAATGCGGCGGGTGCGTGCTGCAACACTTTGCGGCGGAGGATTATCGGGCGTGGAAACGCGGGCTGGTCATCGACGCGCTTTCCCGCGCCGGGTTGGAGACGGAGGTCGCGCCGCTGGTTGACGCCCACGGCGCCGGGCGCCGGCGGGTGACGTTCCACGCCCGCTTCCAGCCCCGGGCGGCGGTGGGGTTCATGGCCGCCGGTTCCCACACCCTGGTGGAGGTGGCCGCCTGTGCGGTTCTCTCTCCCGGGCTCGCCGGCGCCGCCGACGCGGCGCGGGCGCTTGCCGGGTGTTTCGCGGCAACGCCCAAGCCGATGGATATCGTGGTGCTGGCGAGTACTGCCGGTCTCGATGTCGACTTACGGGGCTGCGGCGAACTGACGGAACCGGTTCGCGCCGCGCTGATTGAGCGCGGGAGGGCGCTCGGCCTGGCGCGGCTTTCCAACCACGGCGAGGTGGTGGTTGAATACCGCCCGCCCGTTGTCGATATGGGCGGAACGGCGGTTGTGCCGCCTCCCGGCGCGTTTCTGCAGGCGACGGCCGCCGGCGAGGCGGCGCTGGCGGAGCTGGTGCTCGAGGCAACCCGGGGGGCCCGGCGGGTGGCGGACCTCTTCTCCGGCTGCGGGCCTTTCGCCCTGCGGTTGGCGCGGGAAGCCGACGTCCACGCCGTGGACAGCGGGGACGCGATGCTGAGGGCGCTTGCCGCCGCCGCCCGCGCCGCCGCCGGTTCGCGGCCGGTGAGCGTGGAGCGGCGGGATTTGTACCGGCGGCCGCTGCTGGTTGCGGAGCTCGCCGCCCGGGAGGCGGTGGTGCTGGACCCGCCCCGCGCCGGGGCCGAGGCCCAGTGCCAGCAACTGGCCGGGGCCGATGTGCCGGTGGTCGCCTATGTCTCCTGTGATGAAACAAGCTTTGCCCGGGACGCGGCGTTGCTGGTCGCCGGCGGGTATCGCCTGGAGAGCGTGACGCCGGTGGACCAGTTCAAATATACCGCCCATGTCGAACTGGTCGGCCGGTTCCGCAAACCGGCGCGGGGCAAAAGACGGCGGGGGAGGCCGTAATCCGGCAAATCCCCGATGGGCGTGGTATGCCGCTGTTCCCGGACGCCGGTTATTTGATTGCCCGGCGCGCCGCTTCGACCAGAAAGGCTGACCGCGTCAGTCCGAAAGCCTTGGCGCCGGAGTCGATGACCATCAAATCCGCCGCTTCCAGAGACACGGAGATTTTTACCGGACGCCGGTCAGTGCGATACAGCGGAACCGGCATGACGCACATATCCGTGCTCTCCATCACGTCACGGACGGAATTGATGGAACTTGGAACGGGCACATCGCGCCCGAACTGCGCTTCGGCATCGGCCATCATGCGCAGGGCTTCCTGCGCATTCTCATAAAGCTCATCCAGCGATTTGCCGACGGAAACAGTGCCGGGCATATCGGGAAAGCGAATTCCGTAAATCCGGTTTTTTTCGTCATAATCGACAATTCCCGGATACCTGGAAACCGTATTCGCCTTTTTCATGAACAACTCTCCTCGGCGGAACGGGCGAAGCGTCACCACCCGGCTTTTTTCGCTATGTCTTTGGCCGTACCCGTCGTCAGTTCGCCTTTGTGTCGTGGGACGGCAATATTCATTTCCTTTTTCGGGTGTGTGAAAACCGTGTGATTTGCACCTTCCCTCGGCTCCCATCCTTCTTTAAGGAGGCGTCTTTTGATTTTCTCGACATCCCGTAAAATCATGGCCTCCCCGGCAAATAATGAATGAGCGGAATTTATATAAATATTTATTCCATGTCAACATACGATCGCCGCCGGAATATCCAGTATCGGAGGGCCTGACGCTACGCAAAGATACACTGGTCCAGCTTCTGTTGACGAAATGTATCTTTTAAGATACGGTTTGCTGTGCGGCGGCAATAAATCGTCCCAACACAGAGACATAGGAGCCGCCGAACGCATCGCCCGGAGTCTGGAGGAAAATGAATGAAAGCTGTGAAAACAACCGTTTGGGACCCAGCGGCATATCTTGAAACGGAAGAGGATATCGCGGCGTATCTTGAGGATGTGTTTTCGACCAATGACGCCGGGCTGATTGTTGCCGCCATAGGCGATGTCGCCCGCGCCCGCGGCATGTCCAGGGTTGCCGAAGAAGCGGAGTGCGGCAGGGAAAGCCTGTATAAATCCTTGTCGGCAACCGGGAATCCGTCTTTTGAAACAATCCTGAAGGTGCTTTCAGCGCTCGGCTACAGCCTGAAGCTGTCTCCCGTTGCCGCATCCGGAACGTAATCCACCGCGCCCCTCACACTTCCACGGCGGGAAAATGCGATGCGGAAGGAATCCGGGCGACTATTCGTCAACGGCGATGTAGAACAGCGAGGCGCCGGGTGTGGGCGCGGCGTTGGGGAAGATGACGTACCCGTCGGCGGGCGCGGCGAGGATTTCCCCGGAGGCGCGCACGGCAACGGGTTCACCGGCGGTGACCCTGTCAAAGGTGCGCCACGGTTTCACCAGGGCGTCGCCGGCGTCTTCAGCGACAAACACCTTGGTGAGGCGGATGCGCCGGGTCACGCCGGGGGCGGGCACAGGGTCCGCGCTCATGCCGAAGTGCGCCAAAGCGTTGCGGATGGCGGCATAGGCGACCTCCGGAGACGCCGGGTCGAGGTGGTTGCCGCATTCCAGCGTCACCGCCATGCCGCCGTGATAGCGCATATATTCGGTGGTGCCGACGCCGTGGGTCGGATGGTCGGGGAATCCGGCGGCGTAGGTGTCCAGCCAGCCGCGCAGCAGGGTGTCGACGCCGAGCGCCGCGGCGAAGGCCTGTTCGGCGTCCGCCAGGGCGAAGGGCTCCAGCGGGCCGGAATTGTTGTCGGGCCCGGCGAACACAAAGGGCTCGCCGTGGGATTTGAACGAGTGGAGGTCCAGCAGCGCGTCGTGGGTTCTGAGCAGCGGGCAGAGCAGGTTGGCGACGCGCTCTTCGTTGTCCCGCGGGATGACGCTCTCGTGCAGGTCGCGGTTGAGGTTGCGGTCGCCTTCCCGGGTGTTCTGCAGGAACGCCTTGGCGTTGACTACCGGCACGAAGGTGACGGCGCCGCGGAGCAGCCGGATGGTTCCGCCGCGCACATCGTCCACGGCGCGGCGGATGGCCGTGGGGCCGCAGGGTTCGTTGCCGTGCACGGCGCCGAGAATCAGCAGCCGCGGGCCCGGGCTGAGGGCGCTGAAGCGGATGAGTTCCATGGGCGGCGGAGCGGCGGGGTCGAAGACGGGGTCAGACATGGCTCATCCTGTCAGAAAAGGGTGCGGTCGAGGAACCGGGCAATGGCGTCGCCGTTGTTGTCTCCCGGCACGGCGAATTGGGCGCTCGCCTTGACTTCGGCGTCGGAATGGCCCATGGCGACGCCGGTTCCGGCGGCCTGGAGCATGGAGATGTCATTGTGGTTGTCGCCGAAGGCCATGATGTCGGCCATGGGAATGCCGCGGCGCCCGGCCCATTCCCGCAGGGCCCGGCCCTTGGTGTTGTCGGCGCGGGTGATGTCCAGCCCTTCGGTGGACCACCACTCGCAGCTGAAGGCGCCGGTCGCCTCCGCGTCCCGCGCCAGACGCTCCATGGTGGCGGTGCTGTCTCCCCACAGGGTGAATTTCCAGATCGTCGGGTTTGCGGCGAGGAAGGCGTCATAGTCGTCGACTTTCAGCATCAGCGGACGGAACCGCTCTTCCACCGTCTCTTTCCAGGAATTGTACATCTCGACATAGGGGTCGGAGACCTCCCAGGTGATGGCGCCGTCGGTGTAGAGTTTGACCGGAAGATTGTGTTTGCGGCAGAGCGCATAGAGAGTCCGGACCTCGGCCGGGCTCATCGGGTTGGAGGCGAGGGTGCGCATGGCGGCGAAATCATAAAGACAGGCGCCGTTGCAGCAGATGGCCGGCGTGGAGAGGCCGAGCCGGTGGTGGATGATGTGGGTCGCCTGCGGATGGCGACCGGTGGCGATGAGCACCTCGACCCCCGCGGCGGCGGCGCGGCGGATCGCCTTGAGGTTCTCGGGATGAATGTTCTTTTTGACGTCCAGCAGCGTGCCGTCGAGGTCAAAAACGAGTGCGCGAACGGTCATCGGTGAAGAGCCTCCCGGGGCAGGGCGCAGCGGAAACGGCGGACGGTCATCCCAGCTTTTCCTCCCGCGACGGCAAACGCGGCAGCAGCAGCGTCACCAGGCAGAGCAGCGGCATCCACGAGCAGACGGCGTAGATGAACACGATGCCGTAAAAGTCGGCCAGGTAGCCCAGCGCCGCCGCGGTGAGGCCGCCGGCGCCGAAGGAGAGCCCGAAGAACACCCCGGCGATGGTGCCGACGCGACTCGGGATGAGCTCCTGCGCGAACACGACGATGATGGCGTGGGACGAGGCGAAGATCAAGCCGATGACCGCCACCAGAACATAGGTCCAGGTGAGGTCGGCATAGGGCAGGGCCAGCGCGAAGGGGATGGTGCCGATGATCGAAAACCAGATGGTGAACCGGTAGCCGAACCGATCGCTGATCGGGCCGCCGAGAAGGGTCCCGACCGCCGAAGCGGCGAGAAACAGGAACAGCACCATTTGCGCCGAGCGGCCGTCAAGGCTGAACTGCGTCATGGTGTAGAACAGCAGATAGGTGTTGAGCGACGAGGAATAGGTGGCGCGCACCACCTGCAGAAACACCAGCAGCGACAGGGCGATGATGATGGTGCGTTTCGGCAGCGGCGACGCGGCGGGGGATCTCCCCGTTTTCGCGGAGCGCCGCTCGAAACGGGCATACCAGGCGCTGACCCGCAGCAGCATGACGAACCCGGCAAAGGTACCCAACGCCGCCCATGAGACGCTGCTCTGGCCGAAGGGCAGGACGAAGTAGGCGGCGAGCAGCGGACCGATGGCGCCGCCGCCGTTGCCGCCGACCTGAAAAACGGATTGGGCAAAGCCGAACCGTCCGCCCGAGGCGAGTCGCGTGACCCGCGACGCCTCAGGGTGAAAAATGGCGGAACCGGTGCCGATGAGGCAGGCGCCGACAAGCAGCATGGCGAAGGAATGGGCGTGGGCCAGCAAAACCAGGCCGATTCCGGTGCTCAGCATCGAGGCGGGCAGGGAATAGGGCATCGGCTTGCGGTCGGTGACATAACCGATCATCGGCTGCAGCAGCGACGCGGTGGCCTGATAGGCAAGGGTCAACAGCCCGACATGGAAGAAATCCAAGTGGTAGTTGGCTTTGAGCAGAGGATACAGCGACACCAGCAGCGACTGCATGACGTCATTGACGAAGTGGCAGGCACTGATGAAGATCAGGATCGACATGCTGAGTTTTGCCACCGATTGCGGGGCACTGGAGTCGGACGCGGCCATTTCGGATTGGAAACCTTGAAAGAAAGAACGGCTATGGGGGATTCCGTTTAGCAAAATCCGGCGGCGGAGAAAAGTGCTAACAACAGAATCCCCCGCGGCGGTGGTGGACAGCCGCAAAAACACCCGGACGTCTTGTTGGCCGGGCGCAAAAATGATAAAATGCTTCCGTGCGCAGCGGACAACGGGAAGGAGGCGGTGATGGAAGCCGTAAGGAAAACGATAGACGGGAACGTGCTCAACCGGGTGTTGCCGTTGCCGAAATCATTCCGCAACCGGAAGGTGGAAGTCATCGTGTTTCCGGTGTCGGCTCCGTCGGTCGCGACAAAGATGACCCGGGCCGGGATGGACGAGATGATGAAGGGCTCAGTGACGGAGTCGTTGATCGGGATCGTGCCGGACAGCGGCAGATCGCTCGAAGATTACCGTGAAGAGAGGTTGAGCGGTTATTCTATCCCATCTTCTCCTCCCGTGAGGGCAGGCGGGGCAGAAACAGGGTTGTGAAGCCGAGCATGGGGATGAACGAGCAGGCGATGTAGACCGAGACGATGCCGTAGACGTCAGCCAGCGCTCCGAGCCCGGCGGCGGCGAGGCCCCCGGCGCCGAAGGAGAGCCCGAAAAACACCCCGGCGATGGTGCCGACGCGCCCGGGCACCAGCTCCTGGGCGAACACGACGATGACGGAGTGGGAGCAGGCGAAAATCAGGCCGATGATGGTGACCAGCACGTAGGTCCAGGCGAGGTCGGCATAGGGCAGCGCCAGGGCGAAGGGCACGGCGCCGAGAAACGAAAACCAGATGGCGAAACGGTAACCGAAGCGGTCGCTCATCGGGCCGCCGAACATGGTGCCGACGGCGTTGGCGGCGAGGAACAGGAACAGGATAATCTGCGCGTCGGCGTCGGTGAGGCTGAACTGGGTCATCGAGTAGAACAGCAGATAGGTTTTGAGGGAATTGGAATAGGTGGCGCGCACAACGGCCAGAAGCACCAGCACGCCGATGGCCGTCGCGATGGTGCGAAGCGGCAGCGCCGCGGTCATCGGGCCCTTGGGTTTCTTGGCGTTGCGCCGCTCCATCCCGGCATACCAGATGCTGACCCGGGTGAGCAGCACAAACCCGATGACGGTGCCGGCGGCAAACCACGAGACGCTGGCCTGCCCGTAGGGCAGCACGAAATAGGCGGCGAGCAGCGGGCCGATGGCGGCGCCGCCGTTGCCGCCCACCTGAAAGATTGACTGCGCCAGGCCGTAACGGCCGCCCGACGCCATGCGCGTCACCCGCGCCGCTTCAGGGTGGAAGATGGCCGAGCCGATGCCGATGAGGCAGGCGCCGGTGAGCAGCATCGGGTAGGAGGCGGCATAGGACAGCACCACCAAGCCG
>JAISTL010000221.1 GCA_031272615.1 Methylobacteriaceae bacterium
GATTTCCGGCTGACTCAGGATGACCACGAGGCCATTCTCGGACTGGCCCGCGCCGACGGCCGCACCTGCGGACAGGACCCGGCCCGGTGGGAGGAACTGTAACGTCCATAAGCAGCACGGTTCCCCAACTTGACCATTATTCCTCCATAATAGAACCATCATTTCCCCGTAAGGGCCGGGGATAAGGCCGGCCGGCGCGGTTTTTTCTTTGACGAAGCGTGTCAATCCGTTAGGCTGCGCCAATAACAATGATTCTGTTCTGTTTCCGGGTTTCGTGTCCAGATGGGGGGAAGAGTGTTGATTCGCGACGTCCGCAGTTTCCGCAGCCGTGTCGGCAGGTCCGCGTGCCGGGCGGTGGTGCTGCTGCCTCTGCTGGGCGTCGGCGCGGCTCAGGCCGTGGTTCCGCTGTGGATGGACCGTCTGCAGGAGCTGGGGGAAACCCAGGAGCGGATTCTCGATCTCTCCGCCATGGAACAGGTTGCCCTGCTGGAGCGGATCATGACGGCCTACCGCAACGGCGACTTGGGCACCGGCGACAGTCTGCGCCGCAATCTCAGATATCCCGATGGCGACGCTCTGGCCGAGTGGTACGCCATCCGCCGCGGTTTCCCGATGGGATACGGGCGCATCAGGAAGTTCCTCGACAAATATCCCACCTGGCCGAAATCGGAACTGTTCCGCCAGAGAGTCGAGAAAGCCTATCTCGAAGCCTCCGCCTCCGCCGCGGAGCAGGTGCTGTTTTTCAAATCCCATCCGCCGCAAACGCTCCAGGGCAAACTGGCGTTTTACCGGGCGATGTCGGTGCGCGGCTACAAGGCGGAAGCCGACGAAATTCTGCGCGATATCTGGCGCAACGAAAAACTGGACACCGACACCGAAAGCTTCATTTTGTCCCGCAGACCGGCTGTTGTCGGCAAGGAGGATCACCGCTACCGTTTTGAGCGTATCCTGTTTGAAAACGATTGGCGCGGCGCCGTGGCGGCCGGAAACCACATCGGCGCCGGCTGGGACAAAATTGTCGACGCGCGGCGCGCCGTCATCGAGGGGGAAAAGGGTGTCCAGGCGGCGATGGCCGCCATTCCCGAGGAATTGCTCCAGGAACCGGCGAACATCTTCACCGTTGTCCGCATGCTGATGAATCAGAAGAAATACAAGGATGCCGCCGTTGCCCTGTCGCATCTGCCGGCGGAGGCGCGGCTTGCCGACGGCGACCGCTGGTGGGCCGAACGGGAACGCCTGGCGCGCTCCCTCCTTGATCACAAGGAATACAAACTCGCCTATGACGTGGCGAGCGTCGCCGTTGCCGAGAGCATGGTGGAGCGTTTGGACGGCGCATTCCTCGCGGGCTGGATTGCCTTGCGGTTCTTGAAGAAACCCGATGCGGCGATGGAGCATTTCATCCAGGCGTCGCGCATCGGAGTTTCGCCGATTTCCGTCACCCGCGCCGAATACTGGTGCGGCCGCGCCGCCGAGGCCATGAACGACAAGGTCGCCGCCAACCGCCATTATCAGGAGGCGGCGCGGATTCCCGTCGCCTATTACGGGCAGCTGGCGCGCAAGAAACTGAATCTGCCCATCGGCCAGGTGCGGGCGCTGCCCTATGTGCTGACGGAAGCCGACCTCAGGCGTGTCGCCGAAATGCCGGCGTACAAGGCGCTGAAGGCCGCGGAAGCCACCGGCAACATCGCTCTGGCGATATTGCTCGGCACCGACATCGCCGAGGCCATGGACAACATGCCGGATATGGACGCCTTCGCCACCCTAGCCTTTGAAGACAAAAACCCGCGCCTAGGCATGATTATCGGCAAGCAGGCCTACAAAAAGGGCCTGCCTCTCGATTATCACTCCTACCCGTTGGGAGTCATTCCGGAGTTTGAACAAAAGGGCCAGAAGATCGACACGGCGTTGGTCTATGCCGTGTCCCGCCAGGAAAGCTCCTTTGACATCACGGCGCGGTCGTCTTCCGGGGCGCGCGGTTTGATGCAGCTGATGCCGGATACGGCAAAAGAGACGGCGGCGCGGCTCAGCCTGGCCTACAACGTCAATATGCTGACCGAGGACGCCGCCTATAACGCCACGTTGGGGACAGCCTATCTCGCCGGTCTCATCCGCCAGTGGGACGGTAACCTGCCGCTGGCATTCGCCTCATATAACGCCGGCGCCGGCAACGTGAAAAAATGGATTACCGCTTACGGTGATCCGCGCCGCTCCGAGTATGACTCCATCGATTGGGTGGAGCGCATACCCTTCCCGGAAACCCGGAATTATGTTCAGCGGGTGACGGAGAACTATTTTGTTTACAAATATCTGATGGAACATCCGCAAAAGATGGAGCTGCCGTCGGCGTCCCCCGCCGTCGCGCTGGAGGGTCTATCTCTGCGCACCGGGCAAATTCAGTAGGTTCACCCGTTTTTCGGCGTCATTTCGTCGATGCGCGTCGCCAGTTCCAGCCAGCGGTTTTCCAGGTCGTGCAGGGTTGCCGCCGCTTCGGCGCGTTTGCGCGCCAGTTCGCCCGCCAAAGCCGCGTCCTTGCGGAAAGCCGAACCGTCGGCGAGAGTCGCGTCGATTTTTTCAACTGCGTCTGTCAGGCGCTGCATCCGCTCCTCACAAACATCCCGCTGCTTACGCAAATCGGCGAGAACGGCGCGCTGTTTGGCGGCGTTGACGCGCTCGGGAGCCGTGCCGTCCCGGTTTTCCGGCTTTGCCGCCGTCCGGCCCGCACTGTCGTTGTCGTCATCGCCCTTGAGAACCAAAGCGCGATAGTCGTCGATATCGCCGTCGAAGTTGGTGATCCGGCCGCCGGCCACCAGCCACAGCCTCTCAGCGCAGGCTTCGATGAGGAACCGGTCATGGCTGACGAGAACGACCGCCCCACGGTAATCGTTGACAGCCTCCATCAGCGCCGAGCGGCTGTCGATATCCAGGTGGTTGGTCGGCTCGTCGAGAATCAGCAAATCCGGGCCGTCGAAGGCCGCCAACCCCATGAGCAGACGCGCTTTTTCACCGCCTGAAAGGGAATCGATGGGGGTTTCGGCCCTCGCACCGGAAAACCCGAACTGGGCCGCGCGGGCGCGGATGCGGGCAACGGGCGCTCCCGGCATGCGCCTGGCGACGTGTTCATAAGGGGTTGCCGCGCCGGTGAGCTCGTCGATCTGGTGTTGGGCGAAATAGGCGGTTTTCATTTTCTGCGGAAAGCGCAAGGCGCCGGAAAGCGCCGGCAGGCGTCCGCCGATGAGCTTGCAGAATGTCGACTTCCCGTTGCCGTTGGCGCCGAGCAGGGCGATGCGGTCATCGGGCTGCACGGTGAGGGTGAGACCGCTGAGAACCGCCTTGCCGTCGTATCCGGCGGCAACGTTTTCCAGGGTCAGCAGCGGCGGCGCCGAAAGACGCTCCGGGCCGGAAAGATGGAAGGGCAGGGTGCCCTCGGAGACGATGAGGGAGACCGGCTCCAGTTTCTCCAGCCGTTTCAGGCGGGATTGCGCCTGACGCGCCTTCGACGCCTTGTAGCGGAACCGGTCGACGAAGGACTGCAGATGCTTGCGCTCCGCCTCCTGTTTGGCTCTGGTGCGCTGCAGCACGTCTTTCTGCAGGGCGTACTGGCCGGCAAAGGAAGTGTAGCCGCCGCGATAGACGGTGAGGCGCGCCTGTTCCAGGTGCACGATGTGGTCGACATTGGCGTCGAGAAACTCGCGATCGTGGCTGATGACCAGAACGGTGTGCGGATAGCGCCCGAGGTAATCGTTGAGCCACATCGAGCCTTCCAGATCGAGATAGTTCGTCGGCTCGTCGAGCAGCAGGAAATCGGGTTCGGCGAACAGCACCGAGGCCAGCGCCACGCGCATGCGCCAGCCGCCCGAGAACGAGGAACACGGGCGCAACTGCGCTTCCCGGTTGAAGCCGAGGCCGTGCAGCACCGCGGCGGCGCGGGCGGGCGCCGAATAGGCGCCGATATCGGCGAGCTCGGTTTCGATTTCGGCGCGCCGCAGACCGTCCGCGCCTTCGGCTTCGGCAATGAGGCGGGCCCGGGTGGTATCCGCCGCCAGCACGGTGTCGAGGAGGGTCTCCGGCCCGTTGGGCGCCTCCTGGGAAACGTAACCGATGCGGGTATCCTTGGGGATGACGACGTCGCCGCTCTCGGCGGTGAGTTCCCCGGCGATGAGACGCAGCAGCGTGGTTTTCCCCGAGCCGTTGCGCCCGACGAGGCCGGCCTTGGCGCCGTCCGGCAGCACAAAGCCGGATTTGTCGAAGAGAACACGGTCTCCGATACGGTAGGTGAGATCACGAACGAGAAGCATGGCGCCGATACGGTTTGTCGGAGAAGCGGTTTCGTCTTCCCCGGGGAACACCTCTATGCCCTCATCGCGGCGGAAATGCAAACTGCTTTATGGTCTCGCCGGTCTGTGTTAGAAGGCTCCGGTTTCTGTTTTGGAACGCCGGTGCGGGATGTTGGAATGGGCGAAACCAAACGCATGATATGTCTGGCGAATTCGCGCAAACACAACCAGCGGTGTATTGCCGGGGTTGAACTCGATAACCGCGCCGGCACGAGGTGGATTCGGCCCGTCGCTTCCCGGAATTCCGGGTGGGTGTCAACCGGCACCGCAGTGCGCGGGGCGAGCGGGGAGAGCCGCTCCGTGAACCGGCTTGAAGTGCTCGATATCGTGGAGTTCCCCGTGCTTGAGCGTATTCCGGA
>JAISTL010000333.1 GCA_031272615.1 Methylobacteriaceae bacterium
GTGGACGGGCGCGACCTCTGCACCAGCAGCGCCAGAATCCAAAACCCGTTTCATGCGTTCCGACATGGCCTTGCGTTTGACAGGGTCCTGCTGAACCACTTCCTGTTCCCCGCGTCCGACAGCATCCTTGACGGCATGCACGACGTTTTGCAGAAGCCCGCCGCCTTCCGACGCGCCGCCTTTTCCTTTCTTTGCCGAATCGGCGCTCCGCTTCGAAACATCTGCGCCGTTCCTGCCTCTTCTCCCCGTGCTTTTCTTTTCGGTGGGGACAGAACGACGGTCGGCGGACCAATCAATCTCATCCTCCCATTCGGGGGCTTCCGCCTGCGGCGGCACCGTTCCGCTCGTATGCGGAACCATATCGTCCCCGGACGTCGTGTGGGGCACCATGCCTTCCGGAACACTGTCAGCTGCCGCCCGGGAGGTGGCCTGAGCCGCATTTTCGAATTCCTCATCCTCCCATTCCGAGGGTACTCCCCGGGAAGCGGAACGTGGTGAAGGCGCGATATATTCATCTTCCTCCGGCTCCTCGGCAACCGGGGGAACGGGAGCGGAGCGCCCGCGGCGAACCGGACGGGCCGGGGGTTTTGCCTTGGCGGCCGCCTTGGAGTTGCGGCCATGTGAAACCGCGCTCTTCAGGCGTTGAGTCAACGATGGCTTGCCTTGGGGTTCATCGACATCATCCTCGATTTCCTCGGGCTTGGTCTTACCGTTCGCCGCTTTACGCGCAGGAACCGCACGCTGTTTGCCGCGCCCCAGCATGCCGCCCAGCATTCCGATGACGCCGGGCGCAGCAGGTTTGCGTTTTACCTCTGTTTTATCGAGCTCCTCAATTTCGAACTCTTCATCCTCTTCATCCCGCCCCTCGAACGCGCCGGCCAGAGCCTCTCTGGCATCGGCAACCGGTTCGCGACCACGAAACGGCGCCGCGCCGGACATTGCCGTCGCTCCATAGGCCGCGCCCCCCACCGGAGAGGGAACGCCGGGACCAACGGTTGTTCCGGTATGATACAAACCGGTACGCTTTTTCCGCCAGGAGTCATCGGCCTCGGTTCGCCGGCGCAGCGCTTCGAAACGCTTGGCCTTTTGACGTGTGCGGATGCCGATGAGAATAGTGATGACCAGAACACCGATTAGAACAAGGATGAAGATGGAAAACAGCTTGTCCGCCGCCTCACCGTCGATGTTGGCGACCACCAGGTCCCACATGCCTTTGAAAGACAATTGATCGTTTGGAGAGACGCCGAACTGGGCGGCCGCAGGCGTTGTCACCGCCCAAACCGCCGTGAGCAGACAACCTGAAAAACCAATTAACCTTCGTTTAATCCGGAGCCCTATCCGTTTCATTCAGAAATTCCACAAATGGGTTTCGGGCGATACACCGCATTTCGCCCCGCCGCTGCTTTTGAACGCTCTCCCGGTGCGGGACCCGAGCCCCGTTTCTCATTTACGTCGGCTTCACCTCACAGAGACTGCGTTTCAGCGGCACTGCGGGTTATATCATAAATACCACAACCGGGCACATGTTTTTTGGGCTCGAGCGTTCAACCAGCGTCACATATCGTTCCTACCACGATTTCGTTAATACACGTTTATCACCAACATGAAAGCGTAACTTACTGAAATTTGGTGATTAAATTCTGAGAGGCCAAGAGTTTGAGGCATCCATTTCTCCCTTACCTACGGATTAACGAAATTTTAAATATGGTTACGGTTAACCATTGATGGAAAGGAACAGGGGCCGGAAAATCAGGCTGGCAGGGACTCAGGTTTTACGGTATGAACATGTCGCGGGCGGAAAGCTGTGTTCCGTGGGAGTATGACGACATGAGACCTTCTGCTTCCGTTTCATCGGACACGACCGCTCCCCATGTTCTGGTTGTCGACGATGACCGGCGCTTACGCGAATTGCTGACGCGGTTTCTGCGCGAACACGGGTTTCGCGTAACCGCCGCCCACAGCTCTGATGACGCCCGGAAGAAATCCATGCTGTTCGCGTTCGATGCTCTGGTTCTGGACATCATGATGCCGGGGCAGGACGGTTTCGAATACGCGCGTGAAGTCCGCGAAGACAGCATGGTGCCGATCCTGATGCTCACCGCCCGTTCCGACCTCGCCGACCGTATCCGGGGCCTGGAAATCGGCGCCGATGACTATCTTGCCAAACCGTTCGATCCGCGCGAACTGATGCTTCGTCTCAACAATATTCTCAAACGCTCGTCGCCTGCTGCAACAACGGAAATCGCGGAGCCCGACAGCATCCGCTTCGGACCCTATACCTTCGGTTTCGTCCGCGGAGATTTACGCCGCAACGGCGATCCGGTGCGCATTTCCGAACGGGAAAAAGATATTCTCACCATCCTCGGCAAACGTGCCGGCGCCGAGGTCTACCGGGAAGAACTCGCGGGCGGCGACAATGAGTCCAACGAACGCACCGTTGACGTTCAAATCAACCGGCTGCGCCGCAAAATCGAGGAGGACCCCGCCAATCCGCTGTATCTTCAAACCGTCCGCGGCAAGGGTTATCGCCTTGTTGTCGACCGCCAGGGAAACGGCAACCTATGACAGAGCCTCAGCGTTTTGAAACGCTTCGCCCGCGCAAACGTTCCCTTTGGCGACGGATTATGTTGAATCCCGTGGGGCGCACTCTGCACCGTATCGGATACTGGCTGCCCAAGGGCCTGTTTGCCCGCTCGCTCCTCATCATCATTTTGCCGATCGTCCTGCTTCAGTCGGTCATCGCCTATGTGTTCATGGAACGACACTGGCAGACCACCACCCAGCGGTTGTCCTCCGCTGTCACATCCAGCATGGCCGCCTTGATTGACGTGTATGAGAGCTACCCCCAAGACAAGGATTACGCCACCCTGACGCGTATTGCCAATGAGCGGCTCGGCCTCGACATGGAAATCATGCGCGATGAAACACTGCCGCCGCCGCCCGCGTCCAAAGTGTTCTTCTCCATGTTGGACGAGGTGCTGTCCGAGGAAATCCGCATGCAGATCAACCGTCCGTTCTGGATTGACACGGTGGGGCGCTCGTCGCAGATTGAAGTACGCATCCAGCTGGACGATAACG
>JAISTL010000059.1 GCA_031272615.1 Methylobacteriaceae bacterium
GCCTTGATATCGAAGTTCGGATCCATCACCTCCTCCGGGTAACCGCCCGGGTATTCGCTGAAGTCGATAATTCTCTTGCGTCCGCCCAACCGGAAGAAGATCTCGTCCGGCGCCTCCCACGGCACATCGCCGTATTCATCTATGACTGTCTGCTCCACATCGCGATAGTGCTCAAGATTGGAAATATCATTGAAATCCTCACTGGAAGGAAAGCGGTTGGAATGATAAAGCCCGGCGTTCCAGCGTTCGACGATGATGCGGCACAGGGTGAAGGCCTGGTCATTGCCCGCCTCCTCCTGTGAGGAATACACCAGGAACTCTTCGGGAATGGCCCGCAAAAACAACATTTGCGCGGTCGAGCGGTCACATTCCGCCTGCGATGCAATCCACATCAACGGTTTCAGGTCGTAGTCCCAATTATACGTGTAGGCAACCTCGTGCCACTCGACGGGGCCTTTCTTTTTCAACCACTGTATCAAGCGGTTCATATAAAAGGATGCATAGGGGTCGGACATTAGGCGCCGGAGACTAGGGACAAGGATAACCGTTATCGGTTATAAGCTTGATAGCGTCAAATTTCCAGCACCTTAATCCAACAGGGTTACCAACGGGGCAACGCTAGACCGCCCCCGCTCCCCTCGTTGTGGCGGCGCTGCCGGTGCGGCAGACATCCACCAGGCCGACGGTCGCCATGACATTGATGAACCGTTCAATGGCGTCACTGCCGGCGGCAAGTTCAAAGACGAAGGAATTGAGCGTTGCGTCCAGCGTGCGCGCGCCGAAGGCCTGGGCAAGGCGCAGGGCCTCCTGGCGGGCCTCGCCGGTTCCCGCCACCTTCACCAGGCAGAGCTCCCGTTCGACGAACAGGCCTTCCAGGGTGAGATCAATCACCCGGTGCACCGGCACGAGGCGATTCAACTGGCTGCGGATTTGCGCCACCGTGGACGATGTGCCCCTAGTGACGATGGTCAGACGGGAAATGTGGCTGTCATGCTGGGTTTCGGTGACGGTGAGGCTTTCAATGTTGTAGCCGCGCCCTGAAAACAGACTGGCGACGCGGGCCAGCACTCCCGGTTCGTTGTCGACGATGACCGAGAGGATGTGGCGCTCGATGGGTTCCTGGACGGATTGGCCGGAAGCGAGGGTGTTCATGTGGAATATCCTGTTGGGTTTGAACTGTGAATGGAATGAACCGGACCCGCCGGAAGGTCGTTCCGGCGGGAGAGCGGCGCCGGACTAGACCAGCGCCCGACCCTTTTCATCGATGACCGAACCGATATCCTCGGTGGAGTCGTTCAACAGCATGTCGTTGTGGGCCTTTCCCGACGGAATCATCGGCAGGCAGTTCTCCAGCTTCTCGACAATGCAATCCAGAATGACAACGCCGGGCGTGTTCAGCATTTTTTCGATGGCCCCGTCCAGGTCCTCCGGCTTGGTGCAGCGGATGCCGGTGGCGCCGTAGGCTTCGGCCAGCTTGATGAAGTCCGGCATGGCCGCCGTATGACTGTGGGAGAAGCGTCCGCCGTGCAGCAGCTCCTGCCACTGGCGCACCATGCCGAGATACTCGTTGTTGAGAATGAAGATTTTCACCGGCAGATTGTGCTGCGCCGCTGTCGCCAGCTCCTGGATGTTCATCTGGATGGAGCCGTCTCCGGCGATGTCGATGACCAGCGACTCGGGATGGGCCGTCTGCACGCCGATGGCCGACGGAAACCCGTAGCCCATGGTGCCGAGGCCGCCGGAGGTCATCAGGCGGTTCGGCTCCCTGAACTTGTAGAACTGCGCCGCCCACATCTGATGCTGACCCACTTCGGTGGTGATGTAGGTATCGCGGTCTTTCGTCGCGGCATAAAGCCGCTCGATGGCGTATTGCGGCTTGATGAATTCGGTTGACGGCTTGTAGGCGAGGGAGTTGCGCGCGCGCCATCCGTTGATTTGCTTCCACCACGCTTTCAGCGACGGATTGGCGGTTTTGCCGCCGCCCGTCCATGCCGCCAGCATATCTTCCAGCACGCTGCCGCAATCACCGATAATGGCCAGGTCCACCGGCACGATCTTGTTGATGGACGAGGGGTCGATGTCGATATGGATGATGCGGGCCGTCGGCGCGAAGGCGTCCAGCCGCCCGGTGACGCGGTCGTCGAACCGCGCGCCCACCGCAACGATGAGGTCGGAATCGTGCATGGTGAGGTTGGCTTCATAGGTGCCGTGCATGCCCAGCATGCCGAGAAAGGCGTCGTCATCGCCGGGATAGGCGCCCAGGCCCATCAACGTTGACGTGATGGGGAACCCGGTGGCCTTGACCAGGGCGCGCAGGGTTTCCGAAGCCTTGGGGCCGGAATTGATGACGCCGCCGCCTGTGTACAGCACCGGCCGGGCCGCCGCCGCCATCATGTCCACCGCCTTGCGGATACGTTCCGGGTCTCCCTTGACACCCGGCCGATAGGTCTTGTGGCTGGAGTTCTCGGGTTTGTAGTAGGTTCCGGTGGCGAACTGGACATCCTTGGGCAGGTCCACCACCACCGGGCCGGGCCGGCCGCTGGAAGCGATGTAGAACGCCTCGTGCATGATGCGCGGCAGATCGGCGACATTCTTCACCAGGTAGTTGTGCTTGGTGCAGTTGCGGGTGATGCCGACGGTATCGCATTCCTGGAAGGCGTCGGTTCCGATGAGCTGGGTCGGCACCTGCCCGGTGAGACACACCAGAGGAATCGAGTCGGCAAAGGCATCCGCCAACCCCGTCACGGCATTGGTCGAACCCGGGCCGGAGGTCACCAGCACAACGCCGACCTTGCCGGTGGAACGGGCATAACCTTCGGCGGCGTGCGCCGCGCCCTGTTCATGGCGCACCAGGATGTGCTGAATGACATCCTGCTGAAAAATAACGTCATACAACGGAAGTACCGAGCCGCCGGGGTACCCGAATATATGTTTCACTCCTTGATCCTGCAAGGCGCGGATCACCATTTCAGCTCCGGTCATAGTTTCGCTCATGGTATTTCCCCTGATCTGCGATAATTGTTTCAATAAATGCACGACTGTTCGGGCACGGTGTTTCAGGCAATAAAAAAGGCCCCGGAACTTTAGGGCCTGTGCGACGTCACCAACGGACCGTGCGGGTTATTCCCGCTCCGCCAATGACGTCCAACGTACAATAATAAGATAACTGCGCATGAAAGCCGTTTCCCGAAATAATCGTGCTGACTGACTACAGAACAAACGGAACTCTGTCAAGCCGTATCCTCATGAATCGCCAAAAAAAGTCATATCCCGCGGAGCGCGCTTCAAAATCCGTGAGTTGCCGGGCGGGTACCGGGCGTCATCATCGGGCTTCGCTGCTGCCTGTGCGTCACTGCGCGGCGGCGAGCCGCTTCACGCGGCGCAGGCGGCGTTGGGTGAACGGACAGACATGGAAACACACGCCGCAGATGGCGGTGTTGACGCCGAAGGCGCTGAGCGAGAGCTGCCGCGCCTTGGTCTGGCATTTCACCGGGTCCATCAGCGTGTCGCGGGGGCGCCCCGGGGCCCAGTGGTTTCCGAGGATGGTCTCAGCCGGGCATTCGTCGGCACAGGCGTTGCATGTTCCGCACCGGGAGGCGGTGACGGGGGTTCCGTAGGGCAGCGGCGCGTCCGTCATCACGGAAATCAGCCGGAAGGCCGAGCCGTACTCCTTGTTGACCAGCAGCGCGTTTTTGCCGATCCAGCCGAGGCCCGCCATGGTGGCGACGGTTTTGTGCGGCAGCGGAGTCGAAAACACGTTCTCATCGTAATTGGGAATGGTGGACACCTGGGCAAAGGCGGCAAAACCGCGTTGGCGCAACAGGTCCACGCAGTATCCGGCGAGGATGTCCAGGCGTTTGTTGGTGGTGACATAGGCCTCGTAATAGGGGCCGGTGGGGCCGTGCGTCAGGCCGCCGACAATATCCGGCGGCAGCAGAATCGCCATGGCGACGCCGCTCAACGGCGAGCCGGCGTCGAACGCATGGTCCGGATTGGCCTCTTTGAGCCTGTTCCGGCAGAAGTCCCGCAGGGGTTCATCGGGATAAGCCGACAAATCGGCAAACCCCACCAGCGCCGCGCCGGCGGCTTTCAGTTGCCCACGTAACTCTTCGCCGTCCATGGTCCGGTTCATGGTTCCAATCCTCCACCCGCGGCCCGCCGCTGAGCCTATGACCGCGTCTCCCGGAATTGTCAATCGTTTCCGGTTGTCGGCGCCGGACTTGGGCCGCGGCGCCGGACAATCGGTACGGAATCTCTGTTTACAATCCCTGCGGCGGTATTATAAAGGAGCAAAATACCGGCGTTATGAAAGTATACAGTAGGAGAGTACAGGCGATGTCAGTGGATGCGAGGTGTTTTCCGGGAGCGCGGAAGTGGTGTTTGGTGGTTGCGGGTGCGGCGCTGCTTGCCGGCTGCGCGTCGTCCGGGCCGAAAGAATACAAAATGTCTGAACGCGGGAAGCGGCAGGTCACCAAAATCGATGAACAACTGAAGAAGTACGGCGCGGTGATCGTGACACGTGTGATCGACCCCCGCGGCGGCTGCGCGATTTCAGAAGTGCGGTTGCGGCCGGTGCGCGACGGAAAAATCGACGATTCGGTGTTCTATACGGTTGGGGTGACCAATTTCGCGTCGGGCAAACCCCATGTCGAGTCCATGGGAGAATTCGTGAAGAAGAGCGTGACGCTCCAGATCGGCACGCTTCTCAAGGATATCGAAATCAGAGACGAAATGACGTCTTTCGAGCCGATTCCCCCGGGCGACTACGCCGTCACCTCGGCCATATGCAACCGCAGCACTCCCAAACATACCGATATGTCGCGGATCGGCCGCGACATCGTGACGTTCACCAAGACGGAAACCGGATTCAGGGAACCGGTCCCGGGCGCCAATTTCATCCGCGTGCGGAAAGGCGACGTTCTCGATGCGGGGTTTCTGCAAATCGTCTTCAAGGGCGAGGGAAAGGGGTTCAACACCAAAACCTACGACAGCGGGGAACTGGTTGCCGTACCGGTGCCGCAGGAGTACAAGGACTATCTGCAAAGCGAAATGCCGGACTTCTACGCCCGGCTGCGCTTCGATGTGTTTACCGGCGGCCGCTTCAAGGAATGACGCGGCAGAGAGCGAAAGGAACCCACCATGGCCCGTAGCGTAAAGGTTGCGGTTGTGCAGGCGGCGCCCGTCGTCATGAATCGGGATGCCACCGTCGAGAAATGCCTGTCAATCATTGCCGATCTCGGGCGGCAGGGCGTGGAACTCGCGCTGTTTCCCGAGGTGTTCATTCCGTGTTATCCGCGGGGCCTGTCCTTCGGAACCTTTGTCGGCAGCCGTTCGCCGGAAGGACGCAGGGAGTTTTTGCGCTACCATGACAACAGCGTCGACGTGCCGGGGGAAACCACCCGTCTCCTGGGCGAGGCGGCGGCCCAGGCGGGGCTGTATCTCTCCATCGGCGTCACCGAACGCGAGGCCGGCACCCTCTATTGCACGTTGCTGCACTTCGCCCCCGACGGCACGCTGGCCGGCAAGCACCGCAAGCTGAAACCCACGGCGGCGGAACGCATCATCTGGGGCGAGGGAGACGGCTCGACTCTGCCGGTGGTCGCGACTCCCTGGGGCAACATGGCGGGGCTCATCTGCTGGGAAAACTACATGCCGCTGGCGCGGGCCGCCCTCTACGGCAAAAACGTCGTGCTCTATCTGGCGCCCACCGCCGATTCCCGCGACAGCTGGCAGGCCACCCTCCGCCACATCGCCATGGAGGGGCGCTGTTTTGTGCTGGGCTGCAACCAGTTCATGACCAAGGCGATGTTCCCGGAGGACATCGGCTGCCGCGAAGGCTTTGCCTCTCTGCCCGACGTGATGTGCCCCGGCGGCAGCGCCATTGTCGACCCGCTGGGGAATTATGTGGCGGGGCCGGTGTTCGGGCGCGAGGAAACCCTGATTGCCGAGCTGGACATGAGTGCCGTCGCCGCGAGCCGGTTTGATTTTCACGTCACCGGGCATTATTCGCGGCCGGATGTGTTCCGGCTCGAGGTGGATGAAACCCCTCGCGCCGGAATTCACTACGGGAGAGAAAACAGCGGCTGAGACGACAGGCGGCGCGCCGGACGGCCGGTTCGCGGTGCGGGAATCGGCGCCGACACCGTTGAATCCGGGGTTGGTCTCGGCTATAACAAGGGGCAACGCGGCGCATGCTCAGAGCCGGCGCCTTTATCGGCCGGACGGCCGTGATTCGGGAGATCCGCAGGTGGATGGTGAAGAGTCCCACAGCTTCTCGGAAATGATCGCCCTGGCGGCGTTCTGTTTGCATCCGCTGTTTTATTTTTTCTTTGATGTCCGCGTGGTGCTGTTGAACTTCTTCCTGTTGGTGGCGTTGTATTGTCTCGTGTTCATCGTGTATCTGGTGCTTTCGATGCTGCGCACCCGGCAGTTTTACATCGGCACCGAACTGGTCGCCGCGGCGGACCACAAGAAACAGTTCATTCTGCGCATCATCGGATGGCTGCTGGTCATCGCGGTGCTGCTGGTGTTTGAATATACGGTGATCACCGACGGCAAGGGTGATATCGTGTTCATCAAGTTGTGGCGGTATCTCTCGGCATAGGGTGTTTCACCAGGCTTCTCCCGCCGGCTTCGAGCGCCATCCGAAGGATTGAAGCATTTCGCGCGAAACGCACGCTAATCCGCGAAGTGCAGCGTGGACGCCAGAGTGTAATCGAAAAGCTGCAGGGAAAAACGCCGCAGCTTCTCCGGATCGGTGGCGCTGCGTTCCAGCCCGAGGGTGAGAATCGTGCCGCATTCCGGGCGGAACAGGTAATTCTGGTCAGGAACGGTGCCGGGCATGATTTGACATTCGTTGAAGGGCGGCGGCTCGGTTCCGGGTTGCGGCCGTCGCCAATAATACCCGGCGTCCCGGCCGCGGTCGTCCTTGTATACGCCTTCGGGCTTGCCGTAGATTTTGCCGAATTCGAGGATATACTGGTCAAGCGGCGGCTGATGGTCGTCGGCGAACATGCGGCTGTGCCCGACAAAATAAATCAGGCCGCCTTTTTCCGGTGAGCCCTGCATGGACACGTATTCTTCCGCCGTAATGGCGCCCGACGCCGGGCATTCGGTTCCGGTGAAATACTCGAAGCGTCTGCCGTCAGGCAACTGCCGGACAAAGTAGGAGTTGGGAAGCACGTTGCAGTGGCGATCGGTCGCAAACTCCAGGAACTTGGCATAGGTGTCACCGGGTTTTATGCCCTCGACGGTGAGGTCCGTCGTCTGAGCGGAGGCGGGGAAACAAAGCAACGCCAACACGGCGGCAAAAAGACTGGGGGAAGCGGCACAACGAAACCCGAGCATCACTGATAATCTCCGAATCTGGCGGGTGGAGCGAGTGGCCGGATGATACCCCGGAATGGTTCATGTTTGGTTTATTCGACGACAATCTTGTAGGACTGCCCGGCAACGGGCGCCTGGCCCTGTTCCAGTCCGTTGAGAACGGAGAAGTAGGCAGGCCCGGGTGGCGAAGCCATCCGCCGGGCCAGCGAGGCGGTTGATTCTCCGGTCCCGGCGGTGACAATGCGGAGTTTGAGCGGCTGGACGCGCTCGCCTTCCTCCGCCGTCGGGGTGTGGACGGAATTGAGCATTTGCCGGAACACCGCGTCCAGGGCGGAACCCTGCTTGCGTGCCGCGACAATCAGCCGGAACACGTTGCCGCTCTGGCGGATGGCCGCGAGCCGGAACACCCATTCCGGGCTTTGCGCCCGCGCGGTAAGAACCGCCAGCCCGTTGACGGTCTCCGATTGAAAATCCTCGGGTTTGATGGCGTCGTTCCAGATGTTGTCGAGAATGCTCTGCAGGTCGGCGCTGCCGCGCACCACATCCAGCATCAGCCGCATCCCGGTGCCGTCACTGGTGCCGAGAACCGCCCTCGCCGTGTTCTCCAGGCGGAAGCCCGGCGGCGCCTCGAAGGCGAAGCGCAGCGTCGTGTGGATGAAGCGCCGCCCGACGACCAGGCCTTCATCGGGCGAATCGCCGTATTCCATGCCGTCCAGCGTCGCGAGATACTCATTGCGGTCCTGCCGGCCGAGCCCCGGCGCGCCGATCACCCGCGCGGCGGCGAGAGTCAGCTTGATGCGTTCCTTGAGCGACGGGTGGGTGGAGAGCATGTCCGTTCCGCTCTGCCGGCCGCCGCTTGTCCGATCCAGGGATTTCAGGAAGCGGGGCGCGCCGAAGGGGTCATAACCCGCCTTGGCCAGGGTGGCGATGCCGGTTTTATCCGCCTCGAACTCCTGCTCCCGCGAGAACCGGGCAATGGAAAAGCGGGATTGGTCGGCATAAAGCGAGGAACCGCTCTTGTCCTGCAGCACGTCTGAAACCACGCGGCTCACCAGTGCGGAGCGCGCCTCCAGTTCGGTGCGGGCCGCGGCATGGCGAAGCGTCACATGGGCAATCTCGTGGGCGATCACCGCCGCGACTTCGCTGGAATCATTGGCCAGCGCCAGCAACCCGCGGGTGACGTAGAGCTGATGACTGGGAAGGGCAAAGGCGTTGATTTGCGGGGACTTGAGTATTGTCACCCGGTAGCCTTCCCCGGGACGGTCCGTCGCCGGGATAATGCGCCCGACGATGCGTTCCAGCATGGCCCGGACCGCGGGGCTGCGGTATTCGCCGCCGAAGGCGCGCAGCATCTGGGCGTGTTCCTGAACGGAGACATTGGAACCGTCGGGGATGTCGGGGGCGTCCAGCGTGTTGGGCACGGTGGAACAGGACGCCAGCAGCAGCACGCTCATCAGCGCGCCGCCGATACGACGCAGCGCGCGTATTGTGCCTTTGCCGGTCTGCTGCCGCCTGCCCACGTCTTTCACCTGTCGTGCCGGTATTTCGCCCCGGTAAAATAAGGACAAATCATTATCGGAAGAGCAATTATCCCCCATCGACCCGGGAAATGCAACCCGTGAATGTCAGAGATTTCTTCCGTCGGTTTACCCGGCGTTAATACGCGAACGCTTGCGCTCGATGGGGTCGAGAATACGCTTGCGCAGCCGGATGGATTTCGGCGTCACTTCCACCAGTTCATCATCCTGAATCCATGCCAGCGCCTTTTCCAGGGTCAGAATGACCGGAGGCGTCAGGCGGATGGCCTCGTCGGCGGCGTGGGTGCGGATGTTGGTGAGTTTCTTGCCCTTCAGCACATTGACTTCCAGATCGTTGCCGCGGGTGTGCTCGCCGACGATCATGCCCTGATACACCCGCCAGCCCGGCTCGATCATCATCGGGCCGCGGTCTTCCAGGTTCCACAGGGCGTAGGCCACCGCCTCGCCCATGTCGGTGGAGATCATGACGCCGGTGCGCCGCCCGGGAATGTCGCCCTTGTGGGGTTCGTAGGCGTGGAACAGACGGTTCATGACCGCGGTGCCGCGGGTGTCGGTCAACAGTTCGCTCTGATAGCCGATGAGGCCGCGGGTCGGCGCGTGGAACACCAGGCGCAGACGGTTGCCGCCGGAATTGCGCATCTCCAGCATTTCCGCCTTGCGTTCCGACATCTTCTGCACCACCACCGAGGAGTGTTCCTCATCGACGTCGATCACCACCTCTTCCACCGGTTCCAGCAGCGCGCCGGTGGTGTCCTCATGCCGGTAGACCACCCGCGGGCGGGAAACCGCGAGTTCAAACCCTTCCCGGCGCATGGTTTCAATAAGAATCGCCAGCTGCAGCTCACCGCGGCCGGAAACCTCGAAGGCATCGGTATCCCTGGTTTCGGCGATTTTCAGGGTGACATTGCCTTCCGCCTCCTTGAGCAGGCGGTCACGAATCATGCGGCTGGTGACTTTCGTTCCCTCGGTTCCGGCCAGCGGCGAATCATTGACGAGAAACGACATGGTCACGGTCGGCGGATCGATGGGCTGCGCCGGAAGCGCCTCCGTCACCTCCAGCGCACAGAAGGTATCGGCCACCGACCCCTTGTCCATGCCGGCGATGGCGATGATGTCGCCCGCTTCGCCAAGCTCGATGGCCTGGCGCTCGATGCCGCGGAAGGCGAGGAGCTTGGAAATCCGCCCCTGTTCCAGCACGGCGCCGTGCCGGTCCAGAACCTTGATGGTCTGGTTGGGGCGCACGCTTCCCGACGTGACGCGCCCGGTGATGATGCGCCCGAGGAACGGATTGGCCTCCAAAATGGTGCCGAGCATCCGGAACGGCCCGTCTTCCACTTTGGCCGGCGGCACATGGCGGGTCACTAGGTCGAACAGCGGCGCCATGCCGAGATCCTGCGGCCCCTCCGGCGAGTCGGCCATCCAGCCGCCGCGCCCCGAACCGTAGAGAATGGGGAAATCCAGTTGTTCGTCGCTGGCGTCCAGCGCCGCGAACAAGTCGAACACCTCGTTGACGACTTCCGTCGGCCGGGCGTCGGCGCGGTCCACCTTGTTGACGACAACGATGGGCTTGAGGCCGATTTTCAGGGCCTTGGACACCACGAACTTGGTCTGCGGCATCGGGCCTTCCGCCGCGTCCACCAGCACCAGCGCGCCGTCGACCATGTTGAGGATGCGTTCGACCTCGCCGCCGAAATCGGCGTGTCCCGGCGTGTCGACGATATTGATACGCGTATCCTTCCACTCCACGGAGGTGCACTTGGCGAGAATGGTGATGCCGCGTTCCCGTTCGAGATCGCCGGAATCCAGAATACGCTCGGCAACCCGCTGGTTGTCACGGAACACCCCGGACTGCCGCAGCAACTGGTCCACCAGCGTGGTTTTGCCGTGGTCCACATGGGCGATGATGGCGATATTGCGAAGGTTCATGAAACAAAGGTCCGGAGAATAACGGCGACGCGCCGCCGCGGCTTATAACGGCATTGGCCGGAAATAAACAGGGGGCGGACGGATTTTTTTGTCCGATGAGAGTCTTTTTCGACGGAACAGGGTTACCGCCGCAGCGTCCGCCGGGCGGCGCCGCAAACCGACGGGTTATTGAAACAAACGGCGGAGACCATCGCTCGTCGCAACAGAATCATCCCGCGGCGCCGCCGGCATTGCGGGCAAACACGGCAGCCCGGTCCGCCGGGGGCATTTGCCCGGGCATGGGGATGAACGGGCGGCGACAAAAGGTGATGAAACGTATCGGGTCATCGTGCAATGACCCGTTCAAGAGTCGAACTTGTGATGCCATGTAGTTCCATCGGCATTCGCCGCCCATTCGCCGCATTACCCGGACAGAAAGGAAATATCAATACTTGACACCCGGGCACCAAGGGAAAATGACGAGACGATCCGTTCAGGCTCATGTCGTCCCGCACCGGAATTTGTCCGGAGCGGGTATCGGAGGCGCGGCGACAAGGTTTCGTGAAACAAACACTTTCCTGCTCTACCGGTTGAGCTACGAACCCATTGTCATGAGTCCGGCGGGACTTGAACCCGCAACCTGGGCATTATGATTGCGATGTAGTTCCACAGGCATTCGCCGCGCATCATTTTATAAAACCCGGACAACAAGGATAGTCGCGAGACGGTGCATCAACTGAAAATGTAGTCCCGCAACGGCATTTGTCCGGATATCGTATCGGAACCGCGGCGACAAGGTTGGGTTGAAACACATTACACCTGCTCTACCGGCTGAGCTACGGGGCCGGATTCCGGACCCGGCGGGACTCGAACCCGCGACCTGGCGATTATCGACAATGTAGTTCCAACGGCATTCGCCGCGCATATCCCTGTTGTAAAACCTCCTTCGGTCATCCGGGCGGGAGAGACACGGGGTGTATGCGTTTCTCCCGCCCGAACGTTCATTCGGCGTCCAGGCGGACTTTGTTGATCTCGCTCACCCAGTGGGCGGCGCTCAATTCGCCCCGGGCAAACGTGCCGATAATGTCGAACACCGCGTCGGAGAAGCCGCCGACGTTGAGGATGTCCAACCGTTCATGGGCCTGCGTCGTGGTATACGGCGCAATATCCAGGCACACCAGACGCGCCTGGCGATTGAGTTTTTTCACCCTCTCCCAGGCCTGCATCGTCGCGGTCCCGCGATGCCCCGGTGTGGCATCGAACCAGGACTGGTTGTCCGAGATCAGCACGACGAGGTCCACCGGGTGGCGGCTCACGGCGATCCGATCGATCGCGACGGAGCACGCGGTTCCGCCGCCGCACAGCGCCGCCAGCTTTCCGGAATTGGTCATCACCGTGTCGCGGGCGTTCAGGTTCACGTCACGCACCTCGGTATCGAACGGCAACACCATCGCGCGGCTGTTCTGCCGCAGGATGGCGGCCGCCATCAGCGCCGCAACGTCCACACAGCGCGTCACCGATGTCTGGCCCCTGCGGAACCCCGTCACCGGGTATGACATGGAGCCCGAAACGTCGACACACACCACAACGTTTCCGTCGATCACCGGCACATTGGTGATGGCGATTTCATGGCGTCCTGCAGGGCGTCGCGGATCATTGCCGGAACTTCCGCGCCGATACTGTTGAACGCCGTCATCAGTTGATACGGAAACACTTTGGCGTGTTTGATCGCTTCGGCGTTTCTCAGCTTGTCGGCAATCATCCGGGTGAAGCCATCGTCCTTGAACGCGCCGTGGCGGCCGAAGGTGTTGAGGTTCATGCGGATCATGTGCCAACCGGCCTTTTCACCGATGGACATCCAGTGGTCGCGCGTCAACGGCAGAGACGTCAACAGTTGGAACGGAACATCCGGGACGTCACGACCGGCCGGATCGGCCTTGAACGCGATGTAATCGCGGACAATGCCCGGCAGCGCCAGAATGTCATACGGCTTTCCGATCAGCCAGCCGAACAGCGCCTCGCGGGCCTTGCTCGCCGGTTTCGGGTGCACCATTTTGATGATGTCGGCCAAAGACGGGTCCTGCCCCACCGACGCGCGCAGAATCGCGGCGTCGGTCGCGGTTTCCAGCCAGTTCAGAATCATCTTTTTCGGGCGGATGCCGAAAGACTTGCGTCCCGTGGCGCCGGAGCGGACGATCTGGGCGAAGGTGCGCAGCATTTTGCCGTTGTCCACCACACGGTGAAAAACCTTGGTGAAATGCTCGCTGCGGACAGAGGAAAGCCATGCCAGCAACAGGGCCGGCATATCCTTCATGTAGCCGCGTTCACGGGCATACACCGCCGTTTTGGCGACGAATTCCGGAGAAACGCCGTTGACCACCGCCAGAACCTCATCGAGTTGCGCTTCGGCGGTCGCGTAAAACGTGCGGGACATGGTCCCCGTTGCCGCCAGCTGCGCGAGTTTCTGCTCGGCGGAGAGCTCATACGCGGTTCCACCGGCCTCGTTGACGATATCCGTCCACAGGATTTTGCCTGCCGCGGACCCGAAGATTGACTTGTTGGCCATGGCCGTTCTCCTTTCTAAGATTTTTGATCTGCTTCGTTTGACTGACGTAAAACTTATGAGCAATCACCATGCCAAATTCTGAAAAATATCGAATTTATTTTTTAATGCGTTGAAATGTAAAACAAAAATATTTTTCCGGCGGTGGAGGTTTCACCCTTGCCTGTCCGGAGAATCTTATCTAAAATGATAAGACGTTATACTATAGGATACAGATATGCGCCCTGTCGTGGTCATCGGCTTTCTCGGAACAACCCTCGACGCCGGTCGTTATGAAAAACGCTGGAATCGGTGGCGTCCGACGGTGGCCCTGTGCCGGCAGCCCGGTTTGCCGGTGGACAGACTGGAGCTTCTGCTCGATGAACAATACGCGCCCATGGCGGAAACCGTTGTCAACGACATCAGGGTGGTTTCCCCTTACACCCTGGTTGTTCCCCGCTTCGTGAAACTGGCGGATCCGTGGGATTTCGAGGAAATGTACGCCGCCCTTCACGATTTCGTGCGCGACTACCCGTTCGATCCGGAGAAGGAGGAGTATCTGGTCAACATCACCACCGGCACCCATGTGGCGCAGATTTGCTGGTTTTTGTTGACGGAAGCCCATGACATTCCCGGGAAAATCCTGCAACTCTCGCCGCCTGCCGCCGGTTCGGGGGATACCGCCGGCAGCCACGCGGTCATCGACCTCGATTTGTCGCGTTATGACCGCATCGCCAACCGGTTCCAGGCGGAACAGAGGGAAGCCGCATCGTTTCTGAAGTCGGGCATCGATACGAGAAACGACATGTTCAACCGCCTGATCGACCATATCGAACGGGTGGCGGTTCGCTCGTCGGCGCCGATTCTGCTCACCGGACCGACGGGAGCGGGAAAATCCCAGCTGGCGCGGCGTATCTACGATCTCAAGAAGCTGCGCTACCAGGTGAGCGGGCCGTTTGTCGAAGTGAATTGCGCCACGCTGCGCGGCGATACCGCCATGTCCACCCTGTTCGGGCATGTCAGGGGCGCCTTTACCGGGGCGCAGGCGGATCGTCCCGGCCTGTTGAAAACGGCGGAAAAGGGCGTGCTGTTTCTGGATGAAATCGGTGAGCTGGGCCCGGATGAGCAGGCGATGATTCTGCGCGCGGTGGAGGACAAGTGCTTTTTGCCGCTGGGCTCCGACCGGGAGGTGAAAAGCGATTTCCATCTCATCGCCGGCACCAACCGTGATTTGGGCGAGGCGGTGCGAAAGGGGACGTTCCGGGAGGATTTGTTCGCGCGCCTCAATTTGTGGTTTTTCAACCTGCCGGGGCTCCGGCACCGGCGGGAGGACATCGCTCCGAACATCGACTACGAGTGTCAGCGCTTTGCCGAACGGGAAGGGCAAAGGGTTTCGTTCAACCGGGAGGCGAAGGAGCGCTATCTGGCGTTTGCGCTTTCGGAAGAGGCGGTATGGAGCGCCAATTTCCGGGATTTGAGCGCGTCGATCACCAGAATGGCGATCCTCGCGACGAATGCCCGCATCAACCTGGAAAACGTCGAGGAAGAGATATCGCGCCTCAGGGATCTGTGGCGGGCAAAACCATCGCTGACGTCGGATGAGGCCGTGCTGGATCAGGTGTTGGGTACAGAGCGCGCGGCGCAGCTGGACCTGTTCGACAAGACGCAACTGGCCGCGGTGGTGCGAATCTGCCGGGACGCTTCGTCTTTGAGCGCCGCCGGGCGCATTCTCTTCGCCGTTTCCCGCACGCGCAAGACCTCGGGCAACGATGCCGACCGTCTCAAGAAATACCTTGCCCGCTTCGACCTCGACTGGAAAGACGTGCACGGGTGACCGCGGCTGAGGGATCCGTTGGAATAACCGGCCATTCGCCGGATGGACCGGGCCGCTTCACCCACCGACAACCGTTCTGTCCGGGTGAACGGGAAAAACGGCATTGAAATGCGAATCCGCGAATTTCACAGTTTTCTGCCCGAATTTTGCAGATTTGGCGCGTTTTTCACTGCAAAATTCCCGATTGACCGGCAAAAAACCGGCAAAATACTACGATTTCTCCAATCCTGCGACAATCTTGCACAAAGGCCGTCCCTTGCGGCCGCGGCCCGCAGCCCATAAGCTGACCGTCGATGCCGCGGAAAAGGCCGCGGCGTCTGACGGGTCTGTTGTTCACGACGCCGTATGACGCGGAAAAGGAGCGCGGCCGTCGATATAATATGGAGGAGAGGAAGTACATGATGAAAAAAACAGTTCTCGCTGCGATACTATTGAGTTGCATTCCCGCACTCGCCCTGGCGCAGGATTACCGGCCGGGCGTTGCGGCACACCGCGGAGCCAGCGCCTATCTGCCGGAACACACCCTGGAAGCCAAGGCCATGGCCTATGCCATGGGTGTGGACTATATCGAGCAGGATCTGGTGCTGACCAAGGATGACGTGCTGGTGGTGCTCCATGACCACAGCCTGGAAACGACTACCGACGTGGCCAAGAAGTTCCCCGGCCGCAACCGGGCCGACGGCAGTTATTATGCCATTGACTTCACCCTTGCGGAAATCAAGAGCCTCATCGTCACCGAGCGGTTTGACGCCAAAACCGGCGAAGCCGTTTTCAAGGGGCGTTTCCCGGTGAGTTTCGACATCGACTACCGTGTTCCGACCTTCGAGGAGGAACTGCAGCAGGTTCAAGGGCTGAACAAGGCCACCGGCAACGATATCGGCATCTATGTCGAGGTGAAGGAACCGGCGTTCCATGACCGTGAAGGCAAGCCGATCATGAAGGCCGTCATCGATATGCTGACGAAGTACGGCTATAACAAGAAGGACTCAAACTGCATCCTGCAGATTTTTGATTATCCGGCTGTCAAGCAATCCCGTGAACTGGGCTGGGTCGGCCCGCTGGCCATGCTGGTGGACGGCGACGGGCAGCTGCTCACGGACGACAAAGATGTTCACAAGTTCCTTCTCACCCCCGAAGGCATCAAGGAAGTCAGCCAGGTTGCCGACATTTACGCGCCCTGGTTCGGCCATCTGGCTGAAGCCAAGGCGGACGGCAGCGGCTATACCATTCCGGAAGAGCGCATCAAGGCGGTGCGCGACACCGGCATGAAGCTGCATTCCTGGACCTATCGCGCCGACGCTCTGCCCAAGGGCTTCAAGAGCGAGGATGAGGTCATGGATTTCCTGTTCAAGACCATCAAGGTTGACGGCATGTTCAGCGACCACGCGGATCATCTGATTGTCTACCTGAAAAAGAACGGCTTACGCGATTAATCCGGGCGTGAGCGAAACGTCGGACGAAGGCCCCCTCCGCCCTGTCACCGGGGCGGAGGGTTTTTTTGCGTTAACGTAATATCCAAAAAAAGCCCGCTTGAATCGTTCCGGTTCTTTTCAAAAAAAGAAACCTCTGCTAACAAAGGGTATTTTGTTGTTCGCCGTGAGGAAGCCGGAGCGAAAATGGAAACCATTGAGAGAAACAGCCTGAGAAGTCAAAGGCAGGCAAGAGCCGCGACTCTCATAAAACCCAAAGAAGGTCTCGGTTTTTGGGCGGTGCCGATGGCGATTCTGGTGCTGCTGGCCTACATCGTCGCCATGTATGTCGGTTTCCGTCTGCCGAACTTATGGAGCGCCAACTATTATCTGCCCAGTTTCCAGGAGGGTTTCTACCGGCGCGGTCTGGTCGGCGCGCTGATGTATTATCTCGGCGACATGCGGTTTGACTACTATGTCACCATGTACATCAGTTTCGCTCTTTTTGGACTTGTCGCCATCCTGGTTTTCTTCAAGGTTCTGAAGAACGGGCATATTGCCTGGATTTTCACGCTGTTCCTGCTGTCGCCCTATGGCGGCTACGCGTTCCACACCATCGGCTATATCGATTATCTGCTGATGTTGCTGCTGTTTCTGGCCGTCGCCATCAATAACCGGATTGTCGGCATCATTCTGCTCACCGTGTCTCTGTTCATTCATGAACAGACCGTCTTCACGACCATTCCCGCCTATTTCGCCTATCGCCTGTATCGGGGTGACCGCCTGTTCAGCCTGGTGCCCTACGCATTCATAATGCTGGCGATTATCGGGGCCTTTTCAATCTACTGTCAGGAAATCCCCGGGGAAACCATCGGCGCGTTCATGGACAAGGTGAGGCAGAAGATCAATTATCCCTTCCGGGATGATTTCTATTGGCATTTCCCGGAAACATTTTCAGTGAAAACGGCCCGCCTCGATCGGTATTACAACCTGGTCGACGCCCACAACATCGCCTACCTGATTCCCTTGGCGGCGGTGGTCGGTTATCTGTTTTCGTCCAGGGGCGATACGCCGGCCGAACAGGTGTTCATGGCGGCCGTCGGTATTTTCGCCTGCGCCGCGCCGCTGCTGATGGGAGCGCTGGCATGGGATTGTTCCCGTTGGGAGTTCCTGTCGGCATGTTTCGCCATGATGATGATCTATTATGCCCGCGACATTGTGAGCTGGAGGGAATCGCTGGTCTGTACCCTGGCGATGCTGAGCATCATTCCGTTGACGGAGTTGTTCTATTTTGACGATTATCGGCCGCGTCAGGTAATCTATCGCGAAATTCCGAAGCCGGAAACGCCGTGGGAATACAAATACGCGATCAATAAGCAGGAAATTGAGGATTTCTTCACCAGAGAACTGTTTGTGGAAGCATCCAAGAAGCCGTGTGCCCAGCGTATCGATCAAAAAACCGATTGTCTCGGCCGCTGAGCATGTCCGTACAAACCGCCTTGCGTTTGGGGAGGTTTAAGGGTAGGAACGCCGAACAATCACCCGTTTCCATCAACGTGAGCCGATGACCGCGCATTCCGTTTCCAATATCCGCAACTTCGCCATCATCGCCCATATCGACCACGGCAAGTCTACTCTCGCCGACCGACTGATTCAGATTACCGGCGCCATCCCCGAGCGTGAGATGACCGAGCAGGTTCTCGATAACATGGATATCGAGAAGGAGCGCGGCATTACCATCAAGGCGCAGACCGTCCGTCTCGAATACACGGCGAAGGATGGTCTCGCCTATATCCTCAACCTGATGGATACCCCGGGACACGTGGATTTCGCCTATGAGGTGTCGCGTTCATTGGCAGCCTGTGAAGGCTCGGTGCTGGTTGTCGACGCGTCCCAGGGCGTGGAAGCGCAGACCCTCGCCAATGTCTATCAGGCCATCGAGGCCAATCACGAAATCGTGCCGGTGCTCAACAAAGTGGACCTGCCGGCGGCCGAACCGGAACGGGTGCGGGAGCAGATTGAGGAAGTCATCGGCATTTCCGCCGCCGATGCCGTGGAAATTTCGGCCAAAACCGGCCTCAACATCGAGGGTGTGCTGGAGGCCATCGTCCTGCGGCTGCCGGCGCCCGAAGGCGATGAAACCGCGCCGCTGAAGGCGCTGCTGGTGGATTCCTGGTATGACGCCTATCTCGGCGTTGTCGTGCTGGTGCGCATTTTCGACGGCGTTCTGAAAAAGGGCATGCAGATTCGCATGATGGACACCGGCGCCGTATATGGCGTCGACCGTGTCGGTGTGTTCCGTCCCAAGATGACCGACATCGACCGCCTCGGCCCCGGGGAAATCGGTTTTCTCACCGCCTCCATCAAGGAAGTGGCGGACACCCGGGTCGGCGATACCATCACCGAAGACCGGAAGCCCACGGCCAAACCGCTGCCCGGTTTCAAACCGGCCCAACCGGTGGTGTTCTGCGGATTGTTCCCGGTGGATGCCGCCGATTTTGAAAACCTGCGCAACGCGCTGGGCAAGCTGCGCCTCAACGACGCCAGTTTCTCATGGGAAATGGAAACCTCAGCGGCTCTCGGCTTCGGGTTCCGCTGCGGCTTTCTCGGCCTGCTGCATCTGGAAATCATCCAGGAACGCCTGTCGCGGGAATTCAATCTGGACCTCATTTCCACCGCCCCCAGCGTCATCTATCACATCCGCCTCACCAACGGCGAGGTGCTGGACCTGCACAACCCGGCGGACATGCCCGACGCCATGAAAATCGCCGCCATCGAGGAACCGTGGATCCGGGCGACAATCATGACGCCCGACGACTATCTCGGCGCGGTGCTGAAGCTGTGTCAGGATCGCCGCGGCGTCCAGGTGGACCTCAACTATGTCGGCGCCCGCGCCATGGTCACCTATGATCTGCCGCTCAACGAAGTGGTGTTCGACTTCTACGACCGGCTGAAATCCGTGTCCAAAGGCTATGCCTCCTTTGATTACCACCTCTCGGATTACCGCGAGGGCGACCTGGTGAAAATGCAGATTCTCGTCAACGGCGAGGCGGTGGATGCCCTGTCGATGCTGGTGCACCGCTCGCGGGCGGAATCGCGCGGGCGCGCCATGTGCGAAAAGCTGAAGGAGCTCATCCCTCAGCACCTGTTCCAGATTCCCATCCAGGCGGCGGTGGGCGGGCGCATCATCGCCCGGGAAACCATCCGGGCGCTGCGCAAGGATGTCACCGCCAAGTGTTACGGCGGCGACATCACCCGCAAGCGCAAACTGCTGGATAAGCAGAAGGAAGGCAAAAAACGCATGCGCCAGTTCGGCACCGTCGAAATCCCGCAGGAGGCCTTCATCGCCGCGTTGAAAATGGATGACTGACCCGGGTTATCCGGCGAATTGCCGCAGCAGATTGTCCAACACCTCACGGCAGTCG
>JAISTL010000141.1 GCA_031272615.1 Methylobacteriaceae bacterium
GACAACAAAGCGCGGCAGGCTGCGCGACGGGTCGGAGATACCCTCGCCGACGACGGCGGCGCTGGACAGGCGCCCCTCCTGCCCGAACCTGCCGTCAAACAGTACGCTTTGCAGCACCCATGACCGGGGCGCCAGATTCTTCAACCCCAACTGCACGGATTTCATCAGCCTGCCGATGCTCTGATTGGCGGAGAGAAAGTTACGGCTGCCGAAACGTCCGGTTTCAAAGCGCAGGTCTTCCACGGCCATCGACTGCAGCAGAGCGCCGCCGGCGGTGAACCGGACAAAATACGGCTGCCCCCCTGCATCATGGAACGGATCGTATTGAGGACTGCCCGACACCCCGCCGGAGTTCCCGGGCGCGCCTTCCCCGCTCCCGTCAACCGACCCGGAACGCAAGCCGATGGCGTCCCCCGGATTCGACAAGGGTCTTTCCGGCCGCGGCGGCGGGGTCCGACCCGGGGCGCCGGTGGAAAAACCGCCGGGCTCGGCCGCGGGCTTTTCGTTCGAGAGTATGCCGTCCCCGGCGACACGATGGAAGCCTCTGGACATCAACCCCATATACATGTTCTCGGCCGCATTGGAACCGGCGAGTCGCCATGCCGCGACAGCATTTCCCTTCTTCCCGGGATAAAACACGAAGCCGCGGATATCGCGGAGTTTGGTCCCTGTCGCAACATACCATCCGTCACCATCGCCGGCGTGGGCGAATGCCGACAGCACGGGGTAATTCGGGTTGACCCAGCGGCTCAGCAGGGGCTCGATATCGTAGCCCCGCATAATGCCTGCCTGCTGCGCCGCGTTGAGATCGTAAATCGTCGCCAGAATCGGCGAAGCGCCCGGTTTGAAGGGAGGAAGGGCCTCAAGCGACTGCACAAGGGCATCGATGCTGCCCATCTGCGCCTGTCCTGCCGCCGGAACGAGAACCGCGGCCACGGCGATCAGAATCTGAACCGTCGTTTTCCGGGCCATGTTCCACCGGTGCAACACGGTGCATCTAAAACTCATAATGCGCCCCCGTCAGTTCAACCGATACATCCCACAGGCGCGCCGCGGTTTCGCGGTTTTGCGCATGCGGCCACACCCGGGCTTCCGCCGGATATCCTTTTAAATCGAGGAACCCTTTCGGGCCGTAATATACGCCGCCTTTTACGTCCGGAGCAGTTGCGGCATAAAGTACCGGCAACGCGCCCATGGCCGCCGACTGCCCGACCAAGCGTATGCCGAAATCGACAAGTTCCGCCATCAACGGGCGGCGTGCCAAGGCGGAGCGGAAAATCCGCGTCAAGGCCAGCCCGGGATGGGCCGGCACCGAGATTTGCGACCAGCCATGTGCAACGAAGCGGCGGTTCAGCTCCAGGCCGAACAGCAGCATGGCCAGCTTGGACTGGCGATACGCACCGAGCGGCGAATAGCGGCGCTCCGACTGCAAATCGTCGAAGTTTATCACGCCCTTCTTGTGGGCGATGCTGGCGAGGCTGACAACCCTGGCCATGGGGCTCGCGCGCAGCAGCGGCAGCAAGTGCGCGGTCAAAGCGAAATGCCCGAGATAGTTGGCCGCCAGCTGCATTTCAAACCCGTCAAAAGATACCTGCCTGGGCGACAGCCGGGTCAACCCGGCGCAATTCACCTGGATATCCAGTGCTTTGAACCGGCCCTTGACCCGGGAAGCGAGGTCTCTGACCAGCGCCAGATTGCTGGTGTCAACGGGTTCGTAGCAAACAACGGCGCCCTTGTGCGCGGCGCGGATGCGTTCCACCGCGGCGTTTCCCGTTCCGGGGTTGCGCCCGGTCAGCACGACCTCGGCTCCCGCTCCGGCCAGAGCCAAAGCGGTCTCATAGCCGATGCCGCTGGTTCCGCCGGTTACCAACGCCGTTTTTCCCGTCAGCGGGGGGATGTCGCGTACTGTCCAGTGCTCCGCGGCCATATCCCGTTCCTCGTCCTGCTTCGCCCTGTCGCTCCCGGCCAAGGTCATCCAACCCGGGTACAGGCGCGCATGATGTTGTCGATCTGGCGCTTGATCATTTGGCGACGCACATCGACTTCCTTTTCTCTCAGAGTCTTTTTCAGCAACTGAATGGTGGTTTCGCCGCTGGCGCCCAGCGCCAGGTCCGCGACCTTCAGCTGCAATTCATTGTAGGTTTGGGCCCCCAGTGACCACATCAGGTCGAATCGACTCAAATCCATGTCCGAACCCTCGCGGTATACCTCCTGCTTGAAGCGGCGAATGATCTTGGCCCGTTCGAGGAATTCCAGGGTAAACTGAAACGCCTCACGCAGATGATACGCGTCCAAGGAACGTGAAACCTCCTGGATATCATCGGGAAACGGAAACGTGTCATGCAGGCGGATGATGATGAGCGCCGCGCCCTGATAGAACACATCCTTGTAATTGGCCTTTGTTCGTGACGCGGTGTATTCTGAATCGTCGCTCGCCATCAATGTTTCTCCGTTCCGGCGTTATCCGAAATAACTCACACAATCGGCCGGGTGGCCGCACTCAACCATTCCCTGTCATCGCCGTCCAACTTGTCGGCGAACAGCTCAAACGTACGCGCATGATAGGCATCCAGCCAAGCACGCTCGTCCGCTGTCAGCAGTTCCCTCTCAATCAGGCGTTGGTCAATGGGGGTGAAACTCAATGTCTCGAAACCGTAATAGACGCCCTCCGCTCCGGGAATGGCCCGCGGCTCGACGAGCAGGAGGTTTTCGATACGGATACCCCAAGCCCCGGCGCGATAATACCCCGGCTCATCGGAGACGATCATTCCCGGCTTCAACGGCACGTGGCCGGTGCGGGCGATACGCTGCGGGCCTTCGTGCACCGAGAGATAGCTGCCGATGCCGTGGCCCGTTCCGTGATCGAAATCCACGCCGTTCCTCCACAGGAACTGCCGGGCGAAAGCGTCAATCTGCGCCCCGGTCGTCTCCTCGGGGAACACCGCTGTCGCCAGGGCAATCATCCCCTTCAACACCAGAGTGAACTTGCGCTTCATGTCCGCTGTTGCTTCACCGACAATCACCGTGCGGGTGATGTCCGTCGTCCCTTCGGGGTATTGACCACCGGAATCCATGAGGAAAATATCGTTGAGCGCAAGCGCCCGGTTGCTCCTCTCCGTCACCCGATAATGGGGAAGTGCGGAATTCGGCCCGGCGCCCGCGATGGACGCAAAGGAAATCGCCCGGATGGTGTCATCGGCGAAACGGAACTTCTCCAGTGCTTCCACCGTCGCGATCTCGGTGAGAAGACCGGATGGCGCCTCACGGTCCAGCCAGGCGAGGAAGCGGATCATGGCGATGCCGTCCCGCCGATGGGCGCGGCGCGCGCCCTCGATTTCCACGGCGTTCTTACACGCCTTCATCAGGGAGATGGGGTCAGCGCCGACATCAGCCGTGCCTCCCGAGCGGTTGACCAACTCCACCAGGGCGCTCACCGCGAAGGCGGCGTCAAAACGGACCGTCAGCCCGTCACGCCCCAACGCTTCCACCGTGCTCAACAGTGCCTGCCGCGGCAGAAACTCGGCATAGGGCGCCAGCGCCTGCCGCACATCGTCGGGAACCGGAGCGTAATCAAGGAAAATGCGGGCCTTCGCGCCTTTTCGCAACACGGCGTGGCCCATGGCCAGCGGAGTCTTGGAAATATCCGAGCCGCGCAGATTGAACACCCACATCAGGGCATGGGGGTCAACAATCACCAAGGCGTCACACCGGTCTTTCGTCAGCGCCTCCTCCACCCGCGCCAGTTTGCCCGCCGCACTTTCCCCGGCATACGCTTCGTCGTGAAGATAAACCGGGTTCACCACCGGCGCAGGGATGTCACGGATACGGTCCAACAGGTTTTCCGGCGTCGGCTTAAGCGTTGCGCCCGCCTTGTCCACCGCGGCTTTCAGCTTCTTCACTCCGTCCACCGTGTGCAGCCAGGGGTCATAACCGATGACGACGCCCGCGGGCACATTGAGGGAAATCCAGTCCTCCAGCGATTGTTCCGCCAATCTGATCGGCTCAAAGACCTTCTCGTCCACCTGCTCACGCACCTGCACGGTGTAGCGACCGTCCACGACAATCACGGCGCGATCCGGCAAAACCAGCGCGTTTCCCGCGGAACCGGTGAAGCCGGTGAGCCAGGCCAGGCGTTCCACATGCCTGGCCGCGTATTCGGATTGGTATTCATCGGCCCGCGGCACAATCAGCCCGTCAAGCCCGAAGGTCTTCATTTCTCTTCTCAGCAGCGCCGCGCGTTCCACACCGCGCGACGGATCGGCCAATTCGGCAAATGACTGATGCATTGTCATGTCAGAGTGTCAAACCTCACGAATCTCTTGGTTTCTCGCGAAAATTCCTAGCATCAGTTCCCGCCTTTTCCCAATGGTTTTTTGCTCACCGCCGTTTTGTTGGTGAATAACGCGGCATTGCCGCGAGACCCCTTTTCATCCGCAACAAGATACTGTACAAAAGGTTCAAATTCAAGCCCCGCTTGCCCCGGAAAGGATTGCCGCCCATGCTTGCCATCCCGAATATCGTCATTACACTCGCCGCCGGCCTGGTTGCCGGCTGGCTTGCCGGCGTCATCATGAAAACCGGAAACACCAATCTCGTCACCTGCCTCATCCTGGGCGTCGTCGGCGCGGTTGTCGGCAGCGTTCTGGCCGGGCTCATCGGCATTCGTTTCTACGGCTTTATCGGCAATCTGATCGGCGCCACTCTCGGTGCAGTCGTCCTGCTCTATGCGCTCAGAGTATTGAAAAAGTAAAACACCCGGTGAAGGGTGGCAAATTGTAGCATTCACCCACCATCACCCGTCAATTTTAAATATAAACCTTGGCTGCCGACTGTCCTTAACCGGCGGCCGCGTGCATTTTTATTTCCCGCTCCGCCCTTGCCGCGCCCGCTGCGGACGCTATCTGTCCGTTGCATGAACCCGTTCCGGCTTCATCAACCCAGTGCCCCGCGGCACCCGTTACAACCAATTTCAATAAAGGATCAAGGACATGATTGCTCTGCCCAACATCATTGTTACCCTTCTCGTCGGTCTCGCCTCCGGCTGGCTCGCCGGCCTGGTCATGGGGACCCGTGCCTTCGGCCTCATCGGTGATCTGCTGCTCGGTATCGTCGGCGCCGTCGTCGGCGGTCTGCTGTTTCACTATTTGGGGATCAGCGCGCTCGAGAGCCTCGGCATCCTCGGCAATATCCTGACCGGCGCCGTCGGCGCGGCCGTCCTGCTGTTCATCGTCCGCCTGACGGGCCTGCACGCCTGAGCTCTCACGGCCTTATTCCTGCTATTCCCCGGCGCGGTCCATGGCGCGACGCACGACCTGGACCACGTCGGGATTGGAGAGATAGAGATCGTGATTGAGAATGCCGGCGGCAAATTCCGAAGCATCGGCAACCCGCACACCCAAACGCTCCAAACGCTCACGATCCACCATCCCGGCACGCTCTCCCCCGGAGATGACCGACGACAACGCCAAAGCACGGTCGTTGACAGCCGAAATCACCGTGATTCGTTCCGCCAGAGGTTTGAGCCGTTCAACAGCCTGAACAAACAAATCCATATCGACATCGGGCGCTGCCAGAACCACTGCGCCCAACCGCGCCATCCGGGCACCACCGCCCTCCCGCAAAACCTCCCGCAGAGATTCCAACACCAGCAGGGTTCCCATGCTGTGGGCAACCAGGTGCACCTTCTCCCTGGAGCCGCGGCGCAACAGGGCCGTCAACAGATCAGCCAGATGTTCCCGGGACCATAGTGCACTTTCACGGTCACGGGCGTAATCCAGCGTACCGCCGGTGGAAGGCCAGGAGAAAAAGGCCGCGCATTGGTCGAAGCCGATGGCCCGTGCCAGATCGAAGGTCGTGGTCGCGGCGCTGACGAAGGTTTCCCGGTAGCCGTGTACGTAGAGCATCACTTCACGACCATCGGTTTCACGCACAAACCCTTCGGCGTTCTGGTCACCGGTTGACAAGCGCGGGCTGCCGGGGACAAAATCGCCGGGGCCGAGGGACAGCGCCTTGCGCAACGCCCCCGGTTGCCCGCGGGCGAACGTCACTGTGCCGACGGCCAATGCCGAGCCGCGATCAGCGGTGAACGAGCCGCCGCCGTCGGCCGGAATGTATTTCCGCACCGAGGCAAACAGCAACGTATCCACGTGTTCAGTCGGTTCCGGCGGGACCAGCGCCGCAGCGTTCCGCACGGGAAAGAACGGCAGCAGCGCCGTTGCGGCGGCGGAAAACAGCGCTGTTCTCCGACTCATGAGTCGACACTGATCGACAGGCGGCAAACGGATGCTGGGCATAGGTTCTTGAACGCGGATCGCTTTCACTCGGCCGGAATTGGCGTGGTCAATACTCCTCAGATGTATCCGTTGAAAACGGCATTTTCAATACCGCGGCACATTTTTTGCCGTTTTCCAGATATCGTCTCCGGTAAAGCCGGTAACCGGCGATTTCCCCGGTTTCAATCATCTTCGCCATGTCGACAAGTCGTTCCAGAGCTTCGCGGCAAGCGGGATACGTTTTGCTCCAGTCATGACGATTCATGTATCGCGTCATGAACTCAATGGATGAACGCAAATTGGAGGCGTTGAAACTCTCGGCAATCCGCGCGACCTGATAGTCCTGCATCACCATCTGCTTGTATGCCTGCACGTTGCTGACCGTCGGCAGCATTCGGGTCTGCGCCCCCGATACGGCACAAAGCGCCAAAACGGTGAACACCGCCCCCAACCGGCTGCTCATCACAAACTCCCTCCAACACCGTACACATCTCATCGGCCGGCATGCATATGCGCGCACCGGGGCGGACCGGTCCGCCGGAACATCCGTATTCGACAGTCTTATCATAAGACCTGTTGCATGTCCTTCACAGCCGTTTGATTTACGATTCAGGTCATATATTTCGTAATTTGAATCTCATATCAGGATAAATGACTCGACTAAAGAGAAAAAATGGTAAAGACCGATGGAGACGCCGACACTCCTGCGGATTGGCTTCACCGCAGCGCGAATTCGGGGAAAAATGGCGTGTACATGCGGCTTTCCGCCACGAGAACGGGTTCCATCAGCGGCCCTGAATATGCTAAGGGGCGATGGCGTATTGTATCGGGAGTCCGACGTTCATGCCCTCTTCTCCATCCAAACCCTTTTTTCAACAGAAATTTGCCGATGACTCGGACATGGTGAAGAAACTCGCCGAAGCGGTTCTGCGCGGCGAACGGCCGGCTTTGGCGCGGGCCATCACCCTGGCGGAATCGCGCCGGCCGGATCACAAACGGCTGGCCCACGGCCTGCTGGACATCCTCATGCCGCACACCGGCGGCGGCATTCGCGTCGGAATTTCCGGAGTTCCCGGAGTCGGCAAGTCGACAACCATCGAATCGCTCGGCACGTATCTGGTGGACCAAGGCCACAAGGTCGCGGTGCTGGCGGTGGACCCGAGTTCGACCCGCTCCGGCGGCGCCATTCTCGGTGACAAAACCCGCATGGAAAAGCTCTCGATGCTGAAGGACGCGTATATCCGCCCGTCGCCGTCTTCCGGCACCCTCGGCGGCGTTGCCGCCAAGACCCGCGAAGCCATGCTTCTGTGCGAAGCCGCGGGGTTTGACGTCATCCTGGTGGAAACGGTGGGCGTCGGCCAGTCGGAAACCGCGGTGTCGGAACTGACGGATTTCTTCCTGGTGCTGATGCTGCCCGGCGCCGGCGACGAACTGCAGGGCATCAAGAAGGGCATTCTGGAAATGGCTGACCTCATCGCCATCAACAAGGTTGACCAGAACGAGAAGCACGCCCGCACCGCCATCGCCGAATACCGGGCGGCGCTGCACATCATCTCACCGACGTCGCCCAACTGGTATCCGCCGGTGATGAGCATTTCCGGATTGACCGGCAAAGGGCTCGACACCCTGTGGGACGCCGTGCTCGACCACCGCCGGAAGCTGACGGCATCGGGCGAGATTCAGGAGCGGCGGCGCATCCAGGACATCAAATGGATGTGGACCCTTGTCTATGAGCGCCTGCACGAAAAACTGCATCGCGACCCCGACGTGCGCAAGGCCCTGCCGACGCTGGAGAACGCCGTCAAGGACGGAACTCTTTCGCCCAACAGCGCGGCCAATCAGATTATCGGATATCTGGGGCTGGAGTGACGCCGTCATTCGCACATGTTTTCAAGCTTGTCGACGTCAGGCCCGAAGGTGAAACCTCCGTATTTCACCTCCGCCTCCGGGGGAAGCGCTTCTCCTGTCCACCGTTCACTTTGCGCGCATTCAAGAATTGCTTGAGAATCAATGTCGAATCGTATTTAATGCAAGCGGTACTTCAATTTCAGCGGAGCATACCGGGAAGGACGGAATTCATGGCGTTTTTGCCGGACGGGGATGAACCCCGCAAAGTCAAGACATCCCACACCCTCGGCGAGGATCTGTCGGCGCTGTCCGTGGAAGAACTCAGCGAGCGCGTTGCTCTGCTGAAGGAGGAAATCCTTCGTCTCGAGCAGGCCATCGCCGGCAAGGGGGCGGCGATGAGCCTCGCGGAAAACATCTTCAAGAAGCTCTGAGCGCGGGAACAGGGGGCGTGCATGTCCACATCCGTTGACAGCGCCGTAACCCGGTTGATGCGGGCGGTAGCCCTGCTGGAAAGTGCCGTGCGCCTCAAAGCCGAGGTGGAACAACGACGCGGAGACGTGGAACTGGAACTGCAATTGATGCAGGATGATCGGGAGCGTCTCGCCGAAGAGCTGAACGGCTCGTTCAACCGCCTCACCCGCATGGAAAGTGTTGTCGGTGAAGTGGCGGAGCGGGTGGACCGGGCGGCCGCCACCATCGAAGACGTGTTGCATATCTCCGGGAAAGGCGGGGAACGCCATGACCGCTGAGTCCCACCTGAGCATTACCATTACCGTCGCCGGGCGGGAATACCGCGTGGCGTGCGGCCCCGGCGAGGAGTTTCACCTGCGCCGACTCGCGGCAATGCTGGATGGGCGCATCAACGAGTTGCGTGGCGCGCTGGGCGAAATCGGCGATATGCGTCTTCAGGTCATGGCCGCGCTGACCATCGCCGATGAACTGGACGATTACCGCCGGCGCATCACCGACCTCGAGGAAACCGTCGCGACGCTGGAGGCGAAACTGTTGGAGGAAGGCGCCAAAGGCGCCGGTTATTCCAACGCTCTTGCCGCGACCATTGACCGTGCGGCCGAAACCATCGAGCAACTGGCGCTGGAGCTCAACGCGCGTAACGAAGGCGTATGAACGAAAACTCCTCCGGTTTTACAACTCCAAATCAAAGGCGCCGGGAATGTGAAGGGGCAGCTTCCACCGCCCGATAAACACGGCATCGGCACGAACACTGCATTCGCGGGTTTCCCGGGGGTTTCGGGAAAGCCAGACGCGGACCGCCGCGTTGAACCGCCGGCGTTTGACAGGAGTGATGGCATATGTCGCGGCATCACGGGCGGCGCGCGCCTTGACCTCAACGAACACGACGAGTTTTCCCCGGCGCATGATGAGATCCACCTCGCCGCCCCGAACAGTGAAGCGACTCGCAACCGGCCGATAACCCTTGCCCATCAGCCAAACCATGGCGACGACTTCACCGAGACGTCCATAAGCCAGGGACCGTCGGCGCGATTGGGGGCTGCGTTCGGGCATCGGCGGCAAAGGCGTTCCTCTCTTTATTTTCGCTGTCCGGAAAGAGCCACGGCACGCGCATAGACCTCCCGCCGCGGGACTCCGGTTTGCGCCGTCGCCAGAGCCACGGCATCTTTCACCGAACGGCCCGGTAGCACCTCCGTCAAAACCGCATCGAGAACCTCTTCGCTCACCCTCCCGGTCTGCGCCGGCGCGGGGGCGATAACCACAACTATCTCCCCTTTCGGGGCATTCCCGGCCGCGAATCGATCGGCGATTTCAGGAAGCGGCGCGCGGATGACGGTCTCATGGAGCTTGGTGAGTTCCCGCGCCACCGCGGCCGGCCGCTCCCCCAGTATTTCCGCTGCATCGGCAAGGGTTTCGCGCAGGCGATGCGGCGCCTCAAACAGAACAACGGTCGAAGTCATGGCGCGCAACGTCTCAAGACGGGCGCGGCGGGCCGCCCGTTTTGACGGCAGAAAACCCTCGAAATAAAAGCTGTCCGTCGGCAAACCGGAAAGGGTCAGCGCGGTGAGTACGGCTGATGGGCCGGGCAGCGCGGTGACCATTTCCCCGGCGGCCAAGACCTTCTGCACCAAGCGGTAACCCGGGTCGGAAATCAGCGGCGTCCCGGCGTCGGAAACCAGCGCGACCACCTGCCCCGCCGCGAGACGGCGCACGGCGTCATCCTCGGTCCGTCCGTCGCTGAATTCATGATACGCGGCCATCGGCGCGGAAATTCCGTAACGGCTGAGCAACACCCGGGTAACACGGGTATCCTCGGCGAGAATGATATCGGCCGCGGCCAGCACCGACAGGGCGCGCACCGTAATATCGCCCAGATTTCCGATGGGCGTGGAAATAATGTACAGTCCCGGCGCCGGAGGCGGGACTTCGACTCGCACTCCCGAGAGAACAAAGCTTCGGGAAACGGAATTGGGCTCGGAAATTGGAAGGCTGGGCATTACTGGGTCCTGAAAACAAGGAATCCGTTTAACAAATTCCGGCAAGAGACTCAACGCCGCGCCACAAGCGGAACGGCACATTAACCATTTAATACAAATTTTCCCTGCGCAACCGCCAAATGGTATATGTTAATGATAATTGTATTTTCGGGTTTGACCGACAAGACTTTCGTTCTTTCACGCCACGCCCCGGGTCCTGCCCGATAAACCCTCGCAAGTCATGAGGTTTATCACCCCGGCGTCGGTATAACCAGGACAACGCTCATGAAGTGGTCTCGCGTTTCTGTCTCCATCGCTCGGTTGGGTATGATGGCCGCCGTCGGCGCCCTGCTCGCAGGATGCTCAGGTTTTGATATGTTCGGTAGCGGAGGAGGTAAACCGGTCACCGGTAGAACTCTCGGCGAGGGGCCTGTCAAGGTCGCTGTCATTCTGCCGCTTACCGGCTCGGCGGCATCTGCGGGACAAAACCTTTTGAACGCTGCGGAGCTGGCGTTTTCCCACGTCAACAGCTCTGAACTGCAACTTCTGATCAAGGACGACGCATCCTCGCCCGACGGCGCCCGCTCTGCGGCGCGCGCGGCGTTGGCGGAAGGCGCCGAGATTATCATCGGCCCGTTGCTGGCCGCCCAGGCCAAAGCTGCCGGTGAAGTGGCGCGGTCTCAGAACAAATCGGTGATTTCCTTCTCCACCGATGTTTCCGCCGCCGGTCCCGACACTTATATCATGGGCTTCCTGCCGTATGCCGAGGCATCGGAAATCATCACCTATGCCGCGTCCAAGGGCAAAAAATCGGTCGCCGCGTTGATTCCGCAGTCACCCTACGGCGATATCGTTGAAACGGCACTGATGGAAGTTGCGCCGCAAAGAGGCATGCGAGTCGCCCAGATTGAACGTTACGCCCAAGGTCAGGCCGCCGCCGCCGCACAGAAAATCCTGCCCGTCGTTTCCGGCGCCGATCCGCAGGCCGACACACTGTTTGTTCCCGACAGCGGCCCTGACGCCGCGTCCATCGCCACGACTCTTCAGGGCGGGGGCGTCGCCGCCGCCAAGGTGAAACTCCTCGGAACCAGTATCTGGTCCCGCTCCAACGTCTACGGCCTGCCGTTATTCCAGGGCGGCTGGTTCGCCGGGCCGGACAATTCCGGTTTCAACACCTTCGCCGGGCGCTACAAGGCCAAGTACAACGCCGATCCGGTGCGTGTCGCTTCGTTGAGCTATGATGCGGTGATGCTGGTGGCAGCGCTGACCCGCGCCCACGGCACCGCTCGCTTCAACCGCGATGTCCTGACCAGCCCGTCGGGCTTCGCCGGAACCGACGGTATCTTCCGCTTCAAGGCTGACGGCACCAATGACCGTGTGTTCGCCATCTACGAGGTGAAGCAGGGCAGCGCCGGGCAGGTTCGGGGAGTTCCCAAGAGCTTCAGCCGCTGAGGCGGGTGGGGTGGTGAATCCGACCGCTGACGTCGGCTTCGCCGTTTACGTTCACTGGCCGTTTTGCGTCGCCAAGTGTCCGTATTGTGATTTCAACAGCCATGTACGCTCCAGGCCCATGGACCAGCAGCGGTATTCCCTCGCGCTGGTCCGGGAACTGGAGCATTTCGCCGCTCTCACCCCCGATCGCACAGTTTCCTCCGTCTTCTTCGGCGGCGGCACCCCCTCGCTGATGACGCCGGACAGCGTGGAGCGGGTCCTCACTGCTGTTCGCAGATTGTGGCGGCTTTCCGATACGGCTGAAATCACCATGGAAGCCAACCCGGACAGCGCCGACGTCGGCCGCTTCGCCGAATACCGGGCGCTGGGAGTGAACCGCGTTTCCGTCGGTGTACAAGCTTTGGACGACGATTCGCTGGCGGGACTCGGGCGTATCCATAACGCCCGACAGGCCTTGAACGCCTTGAATGCCGCCGCGTCGACCTTCCCGCGATTCTCCCTTGACATGATTTATGCCCGCCCCGGACAAACGGAAGCGGAGTGGCGGCGGGAACTCAGTCGCGCACTGGACCTCGCCGGTGACCACATTTCCCTCTATCAGCTGACCATCGAACCCGGCACCCGCTTCCACCACCTGGCGGCGACCGGTCGGCTCCACCTCCCCGACGCGGACCTCGCCCGGGCGCTCTATGACGCGACTCAGGAACTCTGCGTCTCACGGGGGTTTCCCGCCTACGAGGTGTCCAATCATGCGCGGCCGGGAGCCGAGTCGCGGCACAACCTGCTCTACTGGCGCTACGGTGAATACGCCGGGGTCGGCGCCGGCGCACACGGGCGCGTTGTCACGGCGGGCACGCGGCACGCGACGGTGGCGGAGCGCACGCCGAAAAAATGGCTGGAAAGGGTGGAACGCGTCGGCTGCGGCCTCGTGGTGCAACAGGCGCTCCCGCAGCCTGAGCAGGCGGAGGAATTCCTGATGATGGGCCTGCGCCTCGCCGAGGGAATCGACATCAACCGCCTGCGGCAATTCGGAGGGTTCAGCCTCGACGGCGGTGTCGTCCGGGAACTGGTGAACCTCAAGCTGCTCACACTTGACGACGCCCGTCTCACCGTGACAGCGGAGGGGATTCCGGTTCTCAACGCTGTGACGGGCAAGCTGCTTGCCGCCCGCCCCCTCCCC
>JAISTL010000204.1 GCA_031272615.1 Methylobacteriaceae bacterium
ACCTTGACCGATTCATAGCATTTCAATGCTGCACTGGTCAAGCATAAAGTTGGAGTTATCCACAGGTTGGTGAGTATAATTTATCGTTATATTTCACTAACATATGTCACTCTCGGCACCGAGACCGAAAAATCCGGTCTGAACAAAACAAAAATATATCCGCCTATCCCGACAATTTTGCCGGAAAACAGCGCGCACTGTTCCGGAATTGTGCCGCTCACCTCAGCGGCGGAAAAACCGCGTCCGGCGCCGGCAACGCCCGCACCGGGCCGATGGCGGCGAATGTCGGTTGCCCTGCCAGCATTTCGCGGCCGACGGCGCGGATGTCGTCCAGCGTCAACGCGTCGATGATCCGTACCGTCTCGGTGGAGGAAATCAACCGTCCCCAAGCCATGAGCTGCCGGGCCCACAAGGCGGTGCGGCCGGCGGGGTTTTCGAGCGCCGTGAGAATTCCCACCTTCGTCTGGGCGCGGGCGCGCTCCAGTTCGGCGGGCGAAAGGGTTTCCACCGTCTGGAAAACGGTATCACGGACAACATTCAGGTAATCCCGGGCATCCTTCTCGCCCGCCGCACCGCCGATGCCGAGGATGCCGCAATCGGAAAACGTCCAGTGGAAGGCGCCGATTTCATAGGCGAGGCCGCGGGTTTCCCGCACTTCCCGCCACAGCCGCGATGTCAGGCTGCCGCCGAGGATGTGGGCGAACATATGGGCGGCGTAATGGCGGTCGTCACTGTGAGAATAGCCGGGGAATCCTATCACGATATTGAGCTGCTCCAGCTTGCGGCGGATACGCCGGTTGCCGCCGGTGTAGCGTCCGGGAGCGGCGGGCGGCGCCTGCCGGGCCGTCAGGCCGCCGAAAAACCGATGGGCCAGTTCCACCATTTCCGCATGGCGGACCGCACCGCCGGCGGCGAGCACCATGCGTTCCGGCACATACTCCCGCTCGAGAAAGGCGCGGATTCCGGCCGCCGTCATCGGCGCGATGGTGCGCGGCGTGCCGATCACCGGGCGTCCGAGAGGCTGGGCGGCAAAGGCGGTTTCGAGAAAGGCGTCGTAGACCAGGTCATCGGGGGTATCCTCCACCGCGGCATATTCCTGGAGAATCACGTTCTTTTCCCGGGCCAGTTCGTCGTCGGCAAGGGTGGCATTGAGCAGGATGTCGGCGAGGACATCCACCGCCACAGGAACGGAATCCCCAAGAACGCGCACGGAATAGCCTGTGGACTCGGCGGTGGTGGCGGCGTTGATATCTCCGCCGATGTTTTCGATATCCTCGGCAATCTGCAGGGCGCTGCGCCGGGCCGTGCCCTTGAAGGCCATGTGCTCGATGAGATGCGACAGGCCGTGCTCGTTTTCCTGTTCATGGCGGGAGCCGGCGCCGACCCACAGGCCGACGGTGGCGGTGTAGACGCCGGGAGACGGGTCGGTGACGACCGTCAACCCGTTATCGAGACGGGTGATTTCAACAGTCTCGGTTTCGTTCTGAAAAGGACTCAACGGTGCTCTCCTTTCCGCCGCCGTTCAGGACCATTATCCCGGTTCAGCAACGCGCCGCCCGCGCCCGGCCGCGGATGAAAGCGGCGACGGTTGCGGTGTCCGCCGGCAGGCGGGTCATACGCTCCGGCGCGCTCATCAGGATTTTCAGACGTTCAGGCAGCGCCGGGCGCACCCCCGCCGCCGCCTCGACGGCATCGGGGAACTTGGCGGGATGGGCGGTGCCCAGCGCAATCACCGGCGTACCGGGAACATCGGCGAGGCGGCGTCGCGCCACTGCGAGACCAACGGCGGAATGGGGGTCGACCAGCAGCTCCTGATTCTGCCAGAACCGGCGGATTTCCGCGGCCACCGCGGCTTCGTCCACGGAGGTGATGAAAAACTCGTCGCGCAGTTTCGCCAGCGCCGGTTCGCTCAAACTGAAGGCGCGCCGGGTCGAAAGGCTCTGCATCAGAGCGCTGACAGCGACGGAATCCCGATGATACTCCTCGAACAGCAACCGCTCGAAATTTGAGGAAACCTGGATGTCCATGGACGGGGAAGTGGTCGGCACCACGCTCCGCAAGGAATAAGTACCGGTTTCATAGGTGCGGGCCAGGATGTCGTTGGCGTTGACGCCGATAACCAGCGTTTCCACCGGAAGGCCCATGCGTTTGGCGACCCAGCCGGCCAGCACGTCGCCGAAATTGCCGGTGGGAACGGCGAAGGAAACGGCACGCTCCGGCGCGCCCAACGCCGCCGCCGCCGTGAAGTAATACACTGTCTGCGCCGCCACCCGCGCCCAGTTGATGGAGTTGACCCCGGACAGGCGCACCTCGTCGCGGAAGGCGGCGTCGCCGAACAGCGCCTTGAGAATGGCCTGGCAGTCATCGAAGGAGCCGTCCACCGCCAGGGCATGGACATTGGCGTCGGCGACAGCGGTCATCTGCCGGCGCTGCACATCGGAGACCCGGCCGTCGGGAAAGAGAATAAAAACGTCCGTCCGTTCCAGCCCGCGGAAGGCTTCAATGGCCGCGCCGCCGGTGTCCCCCGAGGTGGCGCCGACGATGGTGGCATGTCGGTTTTCCTTCTCCAGGACTGAGTTCATCATCCGGCCGAGCAGCTGCATGGCGACGTCCTTGAACGCCAAGGTCGGGCCGTGGAAAAGCTCAAGGAAAAACAGCCCGTTATCCACCTGACGCAGGGGGCATACCGCCGGATGGCGGAAGGTGGCGTAGGCGGCGTCGATCATCGCCGCCAAGGCATCGTGTGAAATTTCGCCGCCGGTGAGAACGGTGAGGAGTTCAAGGGCGCAGGCTTCGTAGGATTTGCCCGCCATCGCCCGGATTTGCTCCGGCCTCAACTGCGGATAAGCCCCGGGAACATAGAGCCCGCCGTCGGGGGCCAGACCGGAGAGCATGGCGTCGACAAAACTGATGGGGGCCGCCCGGCCCCGTGTGGAAACAAGCCGCATCGGTTCGCATTTCCTTCCGTGAGCCCCGGCGCATGCCGGAGACAACCCGTTACCGGTTCGCCTGTAAACACTTTTCACCGGAAAGCAAGCCCTTCCGGAGTGTGAACGAAAAAACGACAGCGGTTGTTGTGTTGCGGGCGGGCATCGGCTATAAAAACCGATGCGTCCGGATGATTCCGCCCCGCATCGCCGGGGAACCGCAGGGTGTGAGACTTATGACCAGTTTGAAGCGCCTCCTGACCAAACTGCTGCCGTTCGCGGCGGCAACGGCGTTTTTTGTTTCCCTTGCGACGGCCCAGGACGCGTCGCCGCCGGCGGAACCGGCGGACCAGGCGGCCGTGGAGTCGGCGACTCCGGAGGAACAATCGTTCGGCATGTGGACCAAGCGCTGTGAGAAATATCCCGGCGCCCTGGTCGAGCAATGCCGGATCGAGCAATATGTGGTGGATGAGCAGCGCCCGAACGTATCGCTGCTGGTGATGGTGTTCAGAACCGCCGACGGCAAGAATTTGTTCATGCGCATTGTTTCGCCGCTGGGGCTGATGCTGCCGCCGGGGGTGCGCCTGGCCGTCAATCAGCAGCCGCTGGCCGTGCCCGTTCCCTTCGCCCAGTGCTTCAATGTCGGCTGCACCGCGGAACTGGTGGACAACGACATCATCAACAGCCTGAAATCAGCCCAGTCCCTGCACATCATCATCTGGCCGACGCCCGATGACCCCATCGGCGTGCCGATTTCCCTTGACGGATACGCCCAGGCGCTTGAAAGCCTGTAAACGATTCTGTATAAACAGGAAACGCCCCGCCGCCGGCAGGGGCGGGGAGCGCCTGTCGGGAACGGCGGGAGCCCGAAACCAATGACCAGAGCAACAGCCGGTCCGGCGCCGAGGACAGCGGGGGAACCGATGAAAAAGGGTGTGTGTTTTGCCTTTTGTGCCGCCGCGGCGCTTTCTCTCGCCGCGTGTTCAGGAATCACCGGCGGAGACGCGACGGGGGGAAGCAGCGCCCCGGGTTATACCGA
>JAISTL010000325.1 GCA_031272615.1 Methylobacteriaceae bacterium
TTGCCGCACACCAATCTGAAATCTGAAATCACCAATCTGAAATCAACCACCGGGGCCGCAACCGGCCCCCTCGAGTTGGAATGCGGGCGCCGTCGCGCGTCACCCGGTCCGTGTCGGGCGACACTTTACCCGAAACGGCCCGTTAGGCGGACGTGGCCGTTTCCGGGCGGGGCGGCGCCCGCGTTCCACCGCCCCGCGGGGAGGATTGAAAAAGCGTGACGGAGCCGACAACCGCCCGCTCCGCCGCGTGTCCGTTTTGCCTGGCGCCTTACATCAGAAGGAACATGCTGACGAGGCAGGCGACGATCATGCCCGGCGCGTTGCGCTTGGCAATCTCGAACGGGCTAACATTGGCGAGGCCGGCGCAGACGAGGCACGCTCCGGCGAGCGGCGACATGGTGCGACCCAGCGCGCCGCCGAGCGCCGCCATGCTGCCCATACCCATGATGGTCTGGCCGAATTCCGCCGCGTGGGGCGTCACCGCCTCGTTGAAGGCCAGCGCCGCCGCGTCGCCCGAACCGGTGATGACGGCGAGGATGAACGGCCCCCACGCGCCGGCGATGCGCACGATGCTCTGGGCGCTCTTCATGTAGTCCATTCCGGCGTCGACGATGCCGCAGGCGTTCATGCCGCCGACGAACACACCGGCGGCGATGATGATGCCCATGATCATGCCGTAGGCGTCACCCATGCCGTTGAAGAACGATTTGCAGGCTTCCGACGGGCTCATGCGCGTCACGGCGATGCCGAGCAGCGCGCCGAGCAGCATGGCCTGGCCGATGCTGATCTTCTTGATCCACGGGATGTTGGCGGCGCTCCAGTCCAAGCCGGCGACGACCAGCAGCACCAGCGGCAGCAGCGGGATGACGGCGTAGAGCGGATTGACGTGGAACTCTTCCTTGGCCGCGCTTTCGCTTCCCGGAGCCACATAACCGGTGTGCTCCCTGGTGACGACGGCGATGATGCCGAGGCTGACGGCGCCGATGAGCCCGGCGACGATGACCGCGGTGGACTGCCCGGCGATGACGGTGAGCACGTCAACATTGGCGAGCTTGGCGACAAACGGGTTGTGCATCAGGCCCGGCGACAGCATGGAGCCGAAGGTTCCGGCCATCACCGCCGCTCCGGCCATGGCGGGGTTGACGCCCATGGAAATCAGCACCGGGATGAAAATCGCGCCGACAGCCGCGGCCACACCGGCGGCGGAGGGCAGCGAGGTGTTGATCAGCAGCGTCGCCACGGTGGCGGCGGGCACGAGAACGAATTTGCCGCCCTTGAGCACGCCGGCGAGCAGATGGATGAGATGGGCGTCGCACTTGGTGAACCGCATCACCAGCGAGAAACCGGCCACCGACAGAATCGGTTCCAGCAGCCCGGTGTTCGTCATGCTTTTCTGAAACGCCGCCAGCGGCAGTAAAACCTTGCCGGACATCACGCCCGTGACGAGATCGGCGCCCAGCGACACCACACCCATCAGCAGACCGGCGCCAAGCAGCACCATCCGGGCTTCGTAGCGTTTGACGAGCAGGAAAATCGCTCCGCAAACGATGAGGACTCCTAAAAACACAACCATTATAAACTCCTGATGCTGTGAATTGTTATTATCGCGTCATTCTTGTTTTCGTTGTTCGGTTGGACAACAGGCACACACACTCAGGATTCCCCGGGGCCGAACACCCGTGCCGCCTGCAGTGCGGCAAGCGCCAGGGTCATGCACCGTGGAATCATTGAGGAAACAATGAGATACTCGTCTTCCGAATGGAAGCCGCCGCCGACGGGCCCCAGCCCGCACACCGCCGGCAGCCCGAGGGTCGATGAAAAGAACCCGGCCTCCGACGCCCAGCGGGCGTAAGCCGCTTCCAGCGGCAGGCCGACGCAGGCGCCCGCCGCCTGCACCAGGCCGAACAGCTCGCGGTTTTGCGCCGTATCCTCCAGCGGCGGCAGGCGGACATTGCCGGAGAGTGTACACGTCGTGCCCGGCACCCCGGGGCGGGCGACGATGTCGCGAATCTTCTGCAGCAGCGCCGGGCCGTCGGCGGTCAGCGGGAAACTCATATGCAGGGCCGAATCGGCGAAGGGCGCCACCGTGCCGGCCGATGTGCCGCCGCTGATGAGGCCGGTATTGACCACAATCTCCCGGTCCAGGTCGATGAGCTTGTTGATTTCCAGGGTTTTTTCGGCAATTTCGATGATCGCCGACGCTCCCGCGGCGTAATCCATCGACGAATGCGCCCCCTTGCCCTCGACCCGCAGCCGCAGATGCCCGGAACCCTTGGCGCGGCCGATGACACTTGCGGCGTCGCGCGCCGGTTCGGTGTTGAGGTCGGCCCAGCCGTTCAGCACATAGGCTTTGAGCGCTTCCATGCTGGAAACGGAACCCAGCTCCTCGTCACAACTGAAGGTCAGGGTCAGCGGGAAGGAGAGCAGCCCGAGTTCCTTCAAAGCCCGCGCCGCGAAGATGTTGAGCACGACGCCGCCCTTCATGTCGGCCACTCCCGGGCCGATAGCGGTATCGCCGTCAACCGCGAACCGCCAGCGGCTGGTGGTGCCGGTGGGAAACACGGTGTCAATATGCCCGGAGAGGATGATACCGGCGCCGGGCTGATGGGAATAGGCGCTGAACACGTTGCCGAGATTGGCGCGCCACGGCTCGTCTTCGGGTACGGCGGGCTTCGGCAGTTTTACGGTGTCGAAGCCGTAGCCGCGCATGCGCTCCATGAGCCACTCGCCCAGCGCGTTGACGGAGTCGCCGTCATGGGAGCTGGAGTCCCGGTTGACCATCTCCTGCAGCAGGGTGATCATTTCCGGCAGCCGGTCGTTGAACCAGCGGTCAAGTTGCTGTTTCCATTGCAGTAAATCCATGGTACTCTCCCCACGGGATCGAAACGCACCAGGACCGGCACAAGCAGAGTGGACGATGGGCGCGTTCCATTATTGTTCTTGCTTCTTGTTCTTGTAGTGCAAGCGCCGTATGCTGTTCATCCGAAAAGCCCGCGGAGGCTACACGAGCCGCCCGCCGTTGTCAAGGAGGGCGGCATGGGACCTTGGGAGTAGAGAGCCGGGAAAAAAATGCGGAATTGTCCGCGGCGGGTGAGGCTGGGATGGCGGAGTGGGCGGCCGGCGTTCGAGGGTTTTGGTGGACTTGGTCCACCAACTCCACCCGCATTCGGCATCAACTCATCACCGTGCAGCCGGCGGCGGTG
>JAISTL010000328.1 GCA_031272615.1 Methylobacteriaceae bacterium
CACCGCCGCCGAGCCGTCCTCGCCGACTTCCCCCTGAACCTTGACGTTATCGGTGATATCGACATCGACAGTGGCCTTGCTCGGGGTCTGTCCGCTGCCCTGGCGGAAGCCCATGTAAACATCCTTGCTGATGCGCTTGCCGACTCCGACTCCGAGATTGCCCTGATCGTCCGATTCCAGAGAAATGGAATCCAACCCGAGGGAGCGGGACAATTCGTCCAACATCTTGAAACTGCCGGCGCCGGTCAACTGGGCGACGGCTTGGGCGAGCTGGATGGCCTGACCGGAGGTGAGGGAGCCGGAGGGTTTGCCGAACAGCAGGCGCGACAGGATTTCGTCCTGGGGGAGGTCAGGGTTTGAAGAAAACCGGAAGGTCGGATTCGACGCCGGGCCGGTGACCTCGACAATGAGTGTCACGTCATCGGCGGTGTTCTCAGCCCGCAGGTCCAGAACCGGAATGGAGCCTTGTTCGAACCCGAGCGTGCCGGATTTGAAATCGAGCCTCTTGCTGAAAATCACGATGAAGCCGCGGCGGAGGTTGAACGTGCCGAGAATGTTGGGGGTGTTGTTGGTTCCGCGGACTTTCAGCGAACCGTCCAGATCGGCGTTGATACCACGTCCCCGCACCAGAATCCGGTTCTTCACCTGGAGCGTGATATCCAGCGGAAGTTTGAAGGCGGCGGCGCTGCGCTGTTCCGCGGTTTCCTCGGCAATGCGCTCCTCGATGTATTTGGGAGCGTTGACATGGGTCACCCTCACAACGGAAAAGGTCAGCGGCAGATTATCGGGAATGGTGACGTTGGCCGTGCGGGAGGTAATGGTGCCGGAAACCGCCGGCCCGTCGGCAAAGCGGCCTTCCATTTTCAAAGCGAGATCGGCAATCAGCTGAAAGGTGTCGTTGTCGACAAGGCGTGCCTTTGTGCCGTTCAAAACCAGAGTTCCGGGGAACCCCTCGGCGGCGGAAAGCCGGATATTGCCGTTCCCGGAAAGGGCGCCGCCGCCGCGGGTGGTCGCCGACATCTGGGAAATGATCAGCTTGTCTCCGCTGCCTTTGATGGACGCCTTGATTCCGTTCAGCTGTACGCCGTTGATGGAGTCGGCGAAGGTTGCGCCCTGGATTTCCACAGACCCTTCCAGAACCGGTTTGCCGATGGTGCCGGCGGCGCGGAGCCGCACGGTGGAATTGCCGCTCAAGGTCTGCCCGCCGGCAAGGAGCCCGTTCAGTTCAGCCAGAGCCAATGTGCCGTCAGCGGAGATATTCATGGCTTCATTGCCGGAAAAAGGCACCTTGCCGGATATCTTCATGCGGCTGGAAGCGCCGGAGATGCTTCCCGAAAGCTCCGTCTGTTTCAACGTCACACTGCCGGTCAATTTGGCGGCGAGGGGAGGGAGGGTTGAACCGGTTTGCTTGTCGACAAGGGAAACGCGGGACATTTCAACGGAATAACGCCCGACCGGGGCGCTCTTCGGCCCGGATACGGAAGCATCCGCCGTCAGGAGGCCGTCGAGCGGGAAATCCGGCTGGAACAAACGGATAATACCGAGAGAAAGTTTGGAGGCTTTGGATTTGACCTGAATTTCGTCGCCGAGGGCGGCCTCGAGCGTCAGCGTCCCGCCGGGTGACACGGGCGAGGCGAACGTCAGGGGCGGGATCGACACGCCGTTGTCGTCGATGGTGATTGCCGCCTTGTTTTTCAACTCCAGACGCTGGTCCAGGCGGGAGAAAGCGAGTTTCTGCAGGTCCAGCACGGTGTGTCCGGCATCGGGCCTGCTCAGCAGCGTGCGGGTTTCGGCATGGATACCCTCGATGTCTCCCGATATATCGATGAGTGAGCCGTCGTCGCGTTTGGCGGCGTCGGCGCGGAGATTGCGGGCGGAAAACGAGCCGGAGGAGACGGCGCCGGCGTGGAGAGCGCCCTCGACCTCCACGGCGCCGAAAACGTCCCGGGCGACGCCCTTCATCTCAACCCTATGGGCGGAGATTCCGTATCCGGAAAACCGGTCGCTCGTTCCGGAGAGTGACACCTGCTGCTTGCCGGATTCGGCGGAGAACTTGAGAGCCATCCCGAGCTTGCCCGTGATGGTCGACAGCAGGAAAGGCTGCGCGTCGCTCAAATCGCCGGCGGCGATCGACAGCGTGCCGTCAAGCAGGTTTTCCGGCGTCAGGATGCCCCGCCCGCCGACACGGATGGACCGGTATTGAAGATCGTCGATTTCAAACGAGTGGTTGCCGTCGGCCGCCGGTTTGAACGTCATGGCGCCGGTGAGTTTTGAACCGTCGATAACTCCATTGACCACGGAGGCGATGCTCTCGGGATTCAGAATATCCTTGACCGCGACCTGGGCTTCCATGTTGCGGATGCTGCGGCCCTGGACCGAAGCGTCGGGAATTGATATCCGCAACGTTGCCGCGGGGGTCGAGTCCGGCGTCTCCACGGTGAGTTTTGCCGCACCTGCCCCTTTCAGCGCGGCATCGACGACCGAGAGGTCCGGGATGGTCGCGTCGGAGGCCAGAGCCCATTTCTGCCCGGAGGTATTGCCGGCAAGGGTGATTTTCAACGCCGGAGAGGCGAGAACAACGTCATTGTATGTGCAGGCGCCGTTTTGATACTCAATCCCGCCGGTGAGATGCGTGGTGTCCGCCATGAGCCTGTCCAGCAGGCTGTACGGGGTTTTCAGGTTGTTTACCGTCAGATCGGGAGTCGCTCTCAACAGGCCTGTCGAAGGGGCGAAGGAAAATGTCAGACCGCCCGAGGCGTTCCCGGAGATGTTTTGCGGTATCAGCAGCGACAGAGCGGAAAGGTCCCCCCGCCGGATGGACAGGGCGCCGTCCAGGGTGTCGTCATGCGGAGCCAGATTCCCGGCGATGTCAATGCCAGCGAACGTCAGGCGCGCCTCCGGAATCGACAGTGACGCGGCGCGGGACCAGACGCCGCGCAACGTCAGCGCGGCGTCGGGTGGGGGGGCCGCGTCGCCCGCGGGGCTCGCCCGGTGCGTCGGCTGGTGCAGCGTCGCCTTGCCGGAAAACGTCAGTTCGTCGGATGCGGAGGCGTTCGCGCCGGACAAGGCAAAATCCAGCCGCAGGTGATCGGCTTGAACATCACTGAAGGCGGGTTTACGGATAACCGCTGAAATGTTGGCGCGCGGCTCGGCGCCCGAGAGGTCGGCCAAACCGCCGAAGGCTATCTTCTCCCAGCGCATCCGCGCCGGAACAAAGGGTGAGAACACGTCGGATTCCTGGATTTCCCCGGAGATATCGGCGCGAACGAGCGGATGGTCTTTGGTGTAGCTCAAGGAGCCTTCCGTCACCATCTGGTTGGAATCCACCTGCCATTTCATGTGCCCGAGGGAACCGGCGGAATCGTAAAACCCGTTGACGCCGGCGGTGAACGGCTTCTGCCATTGCGGCGCGTCCGCGGCATCCACCACGGTGGCCAGGTCGGCCTGGAAATTCGCGCCGTATTCCAGACGTTGTTCCATGTGGTTCCACGACAAATCGCCCTGAAAAATGGTGTCGGTATCGGACAATATATAGAATTCTCCCCGCCAGGCGTTGAGCGGCGCCTTGCCCTCGAGACTGACGGTGAGATCCGGAAGCGAGTCGAGGTTGACGAGCCTGGACAGAATGCCCTTGGCGTGGTCGAAGGCGACGGCGCTGAAATCCACCGTCTTGCCGGCGGGAGTGTAAACGAGATGGGCGTCCACCCGACACTCGGGGCCGTCATTACGGTTGAGGTTCAGGGTGACGACAGTGGAGTCGGCGGTTTTGGAACCCTTGGCCGTTCCCTCGAATTCCACGGCATTGACGACGAGCGCCTTATCCAGAACGAGTCGCCGGACAGCCACATCTTTGAGTTCGATATCGAGGGAAGAAGAAAAGAAACTGTCGGTATCCTTCAAAAACTGTTCAAAGGTATAGGGCTCTTCATCCGTTGATTCAAGAATGCGCAGCCAGGCCAGACGCTCCGCCGCAAGCCGGGGAACCACGAGTTTGCCGTGCAGCAGTTGCGAAGGAGTCCACAAGAGGGAAAGACCGTCGATTTCCAGCCATACGCCTTTGTCGTCACTGAGCTTCAGCGAGTCCAACGTGGCCGACGAAAACACGTTTCCCTTGATTTCGCCAAGCGTGATCCGCACATCGGGAACCGAGCCGAAACGCTCTATGGCCGCGGCGAACAACCGGCGACCGGGATTGGTGGAGGCAATACTCCACAGCAAAACCGCCAGGACGATGAGCGGAATTCCAATGAGGTAAAGAACTCCGCGAAGTACCCGGCGTACAGTGTTGTGTCCCGGTTCGGTTTTCGGCATTAAAACGCCTGTCCGATACTGATGTAGACGCCGTATTGAGGGTCACCCTTTTCCCGGTTCAGGCCTCGGGCAACATCCAGCCGTAATGGCCCGATGGGGGTATAGTACCTCAATCCCAAGCCGGCGGAATAACGCAGTGCCTGAGAGAAATCCGGATAGGTTTCGAGGTATGCGTTTCCCGCGTCCATGAATGCCACAACTCCGATGGTATCCGTAATTTTGACGCGCAGTTCGGCGGAAGCCTCGACAATACTGCGACCGCCGATGACCCAGTCATTGGGGTTTTTCGGGCCGAGGCTCTTGTAATCATAACCGCGGACCGAACCGCCGCCGCCGGCAAAGAACCGCCGCGGCGGCGCGATTTCGTTGAGTTTTGCGTTGAGAATGGAGCCGACACCGAGTTTCCCCGCCAACACGAAGCGTTCCTGTTCATCCAGCGGAAGATAGGCGGAGACGGTGCCCTTGGCGTAAAGCGGAAAATCCGAGCCGGTAATGGTGTAGTAGGGGGCCACGGTTGCGGAAACGCGAACCCCGCGGGTCGGATCCAGCAGACTGTTGGTATTGTCCCAGGTTACAGACAGGGGTACACCTACCAGACTGTACCATTTGTCGTTGACGAAGCTCGGATCGTCAAAGCGGGTGATTTTTCCGTGTTCGTAATCGATGCCGGCCTCGAAGGTCAGCTTGTCGGAATAATGGTAACGGTAGGTCGCCGAGGCCAGGAAGCCTTCGCGCGTATAATATTCGGTGACGTCCCGCACATAAGAGGGAATGAGCGTCATTTCGTCGTAAACGGAAAACACCTCCGGCTGGGTGTAGGTCGCGGCGAAACGGAAACCGATCTTGTCATTTGTATGTATGTCTTTGCCGTTGAGGGCGTGGTCAATGGGAACGCCGGTCATCGTCGCTTCCAGACGCAACTGCTCCGCGCCGCCGAACAGGTTGCGGTGGCCCCAATAGGCATTGAGCGCCGCGCCCTCGGTGGTGGAGTACCGGCCGCTGAAGCCGATATAGCGGGGGGCGCGTTCTTCCGCTTCAATGGTGACCGGCACCTCAGCGGTGGACTCGTGCTTGTAATCGTCGCGCACGCGGACGGAACGCAGAGCCGGATGTTTCTGCAACTGGGCGCGAAGCTTGTTCTCCGCCTCGGGAGAGTAGACATCGCCCGGCTTCCAGGTGATGCGTTTTTCGATGAAACCCGGCAGATTGGTTGCGCCGACAACCTTGGTTTCGCCGAAGTGCGCCCGGGGGCCGGGATTGAGCGTCAACGCGACGGTCATGGTGCGATTTTTGTGGTCGACGCGGATATCGCGTTTGGTCAGTCTGGCGAAGGCGAACCCCTGCTGCATGGCGTCGGTGATCAGCCTGGATTCGGCATCGCGGACCAGCGAGCTCCTGGCCGGAGCGCCGGCTTGAAGCTGCAGGGTATCCGTCGACGGGGCAACATAATCCACGCGGTTGTTGGTCAAGGTCAACGTGACCTCGGCGACCCTGAACAAATCCCCGGCGTCCACCACGACTTCGACGGGGACCGGGTTTTCGTCGCTGTAGGCGGCATTCTGTCGCGGCAAGGGGCCGCCGCGACGATCGATGATCGAATGCCCGTCCACGCGGATGTCCACGCGCCCATTGAAAAAGCCGAGGGCTTCCAGAGCGGTGGTCATGCGGGTTTGATCGGCAACCGCGCGCCGGACGAGATCGGACATGCCGGAACAGGGGGTGCCGCTGTTTTCTTCCAGCATGGAAGCGCCTTTCAGCTGATCCTCGAGGCCGTCCTGATCCGGAGTCTTGTTGTTGAGAGTGAAGCGCACGGTGTACGGAGTCGGATTCTCGATGACTTCCTTGACCTCGGTGTTGTTTTCACCGCCGAAAAGACGGTCCAGGAAGCCGGGCATTTTCGCCCCGGCCGGGCACGTTGAGCTGAGAGCAAGCAAACCCGCCGCGAACAGGAGCGACACCCGCCTCGCGTTTCCCGGCGTCATCCGCCGAATCACCGGCGCCGTCGAAACGGGCCGGAATGGAACAGAATCCATTCTCTCCTGCATTCGCTATCCGGTTGAAATCTCCTTGAA
>JAISTL010000012.1 GCA_031272615.1 Methylobacteriaceae bacterium
TTTCAATAACGATACGGGTGATATCCTTGACGCTCACCTGCTTGGTCTGCTTGACGGGGTTCGTCGCGGTGATGACGTCGCCTTTTTTGGCAACCGACCAGATATCCGGGGTGCGGTTGCCGAATAAATAACTGAGCCAAGCAAACATGGTGCGTTGTCCGGGGTTGGAGGAAGCGGCAGGCAATTGAATTTGCCGCATTACTATCACGCCGCGGCTGATTCCGCCAGAGACTCTCGCTGTCGGCGGCCGCAGCTGCGCATCTGCGCTGTGGAATTCCGTGGTCCGGAACCGCCTTTTCCTCCTTCGCCGCCGCCGCGTCGGTTTTCATGTGCGCGGACAAACCCGCAGCGGCCTTTTCATCTTCCATTTTACCGGGAAATGGTGTTAAAGCGGCCGTCCGTCAGCAACCCGAAGAGTGAACGTCATGATTCCGCGTTACAGCCGTCCGGAAATGGCCAAAATCTGGTCTCCTGAAACAAAATTCCGCATCTGGTTTGAAATCGAGGCCCATGCCGCCACCGCCCAGGCAAAGCTGGGCGTCATTCCGGCGGAAGCCGCCCGCCTGGTGTGGGAAAAAGGCGCCGCGGCGGTGTTCGATGTGGAGCGTATCGACGAGATCGAGCGCGACGTGAAACACGATGTCATCGCCTTTCTCACGCATCTGGCGGAAATCGTCGGCGACGAGGCGCGATTCGTCCACCAGGGCATGACGTCGTCGGATGTGTTGGATACCTGCCTCAATGTGCAGCTGACCCGCGCCGCCGACATCCTCATCGCCGATGTGGACAGGGTTCTGGCCGCCTTGAAAACACGCGCCTTCGAATTCAAGGATACGCCGACCATCGGCCGTTCCCACGGCATCCACGCCGAACCGACGACCTTCGGCTTGAAGCTTGCCTATGCCTATGCCGAGTTTGCCCGCAACCGCGAACGTCTGGTTGCAGCGCGGAAGGAAGTGGCCACCTGCGCAATCTCCGGCGCCGTTGGCACCTTCGCCAACATTGACCCGCGCGTCGAAGCCTATGTGGCCGGGGAGCTCGGTCTTGCCGTGGAACCGGTTTCAACCCAGGTGATTCCGCGGGATCGTCATGCCGCGTTTTTTGCCGCGTTGGGGGTGGTTGCCTCGTCCATGGAGCGATTGGCGGTGGAAATCCGCCATCTGCAGCGCACGGAGGTTCTCGAGGCGGAGGAATTCTTCTCCGAGAAACAGAAGGGCTCCTCCGCCATGCCGCACAAGCGCAATCCGGTGCTTTCGGAGAACATCACCGGTCTGGCGCGCATGGTGCGCGCTTATGTCGCTCCGGCCATGGAGAACGTGGCGCTGTGGCACGAGCGTGACATTTCCCACTCTTCGGTGGAGCGCATGATCGGCCCCGACGCCACGGTGACGCTGGATTTCGCCCTGAACCGCCTGGCCGGCCTGGTGGAGAAACTGCTGGTCTACCCGCAGAACATGCAAAAGAACCTCGACCGTCTCGGCGGCCTCATCCACTCCCAAAGGGTGATGCTGGCCTTGACCCGGAAAGGCGTTTCCCGGGAAACCGCCTATCGTCTGGTGCAGCGCAACGCCATGCCGGTGTGGCGCGGCGAGGGGGATTTCCTCACCCTTTTGAAGGCCGACGCCGACGTGATGGCCCATCTGTCGGCGGAGGAACTCGAGAGCTGTTTTGACCTTGCCTACCACCTGAAACATGTGGACACAATTTTCGCCCGGGTTTTCGGAAGCGTCAGCGCGGCTTGAATCATGAGCCGGGTGGCATTATAGAAGCGTTTTTCCCGCCGCCGGGGGCTTCATGCGCATCGCGAAATGTGATATTCTTTTAATGTCGGGTCACTTTCCTCCCGGTCCCGGTCATTGGATGGCGCGTTGGCATGGACGATTCCCCCATGCCTTGGACGTATGGCCGGCGGGGGGCGTTCCCGTGGAGGCCCGGTTGCGGGCATTGCGGGAAACAGCGGAGGTGGCGACCCGTCCGCTGGTATGTATTGCCCAGGGCAGCGGCGCGGCGCTGGTGGTTCACGCGTTGCCGCGGCTTGGCGGCGCGGATGTCAGAGGCGTGTTCCTCGTGGGGCCGCCGACGCCGGAGGCTCTTGAAAAACAGGGCTTCCCCGCGGAACTTCGCACATACCCGGAAGACGCCCCGGCCTGCCCGGCGATGGTCATCGGCAGCCGGAACGATCCGGAGGCGCCCCTGGCCCGTGTGCGACAGCTCGGCGAGTCCTGGGGGGTGGACGTTTTGGATGCCGGTGAAGCCGGCGCCATCGATGAGGCGAGCGGCCATGGTCCATGGCCCGACGGTCTGATGGTGTTCGCCCGGTTTCTGGGCGGGCTCCCGGAAACATGAATTCGACAGATACAAACTTGAGGAGAGTGAAATGGCGGAGAACGTGGAATACAAGGTGGGCGATCACGACACGCGGCCCTGGGGCGAATGGCTGGTGCTGGACACCGGTGAACACCATATCGTCAAACGCATCACCGTGAACCCGGGCGCGCGCCTTTCCCTGCAATACCACAATTTCCGCAAGGAGCGCTGGACGGCGGTGGCCGGTGAGGGGTTGGCGGAAATCGACGGTGTCAAGCACCCGCTGGGGCTCGGCGGCAGCGTCGAAGTGCCGCTCAAGGCGCATCATCGCGCCTCCAACCCGGGCAAGGAGCCGTTTGTGTTCATCGAGGTGCAGTACGGCGACAAGCTCTCGGAAGACGACATCGTCCGCGTCGAGGATGATTACAACCGGCCGTGAGAGAAACAATGAGTGCGGAGCCGTCGGGATAGGGGAGAGAGGGCCCCCGACAAAACCGGGAGTATGCGAACAGTGAAAAAGACGCGTTCATGGTCCGATGATCCGGGGGCACCCCGGGGAGCGCCCGCAAAGGCGGCTTTGAAACATATCCGCCCGTGGAACCTGAAGGATGCGCCCGCCCTTGCCGCCGTGATGAACAACCGCAAGGTCCAGGACGGTATCCGCTCCG
>JAISTL010000042.1 GCA_031272615.1 Methylobacteriaceae bacterium
GATTGCTTCGTTCCTCGCAATGACGCGGCACTGGCGGTGCGAAATGTCGACCAATGGAGTGGGATTCGTCCACCAGGTCCACCGTGTCCACCACGTCCACCAGGTCCACCAGGTCCACCAAAATACCCGCTCCCCTTCGCTACCCCAGGCGCAGGGCGAAATTGACCGCGAAACACGCCGCAATCCCCCACATGACGGGGCTCACCTCGCGGGCGCGGCCGGTGAGCACATGCAGGATGACCCAGCTGATGAAGCCGAAGCCGAAGCCGGTGGCGATGGAGAAGCTCAGGGGCATCATGACGATGGTGAGAAACGCCGGTAGCGCCACGCGAAAATCGTCAAAACGGATACGCGTGACGTCGCGCATCATCATGGCGCCGACGATGACCATCGCCGTCGCCGCGGCGTACCCGGGAACCAGCGACACCGCCGGCACGAAAAACAGTACCATCAGGAACAGCAGCGCCGTGAACACCGCCGTCAACCCGGTGCGCCCGCCGGCGGCAATGCCCGAGGCGCTCTCGAGGCAAACGGTCACCGTCGGCAGACCGGCGACGGAACTGGCGATGACGCCGGCGGAATCGGTGATCAGCGCACGGTCGAGATTGCGGATGGCCCCGCGTTCATCCATGAGACCGGCCTTGCGCGACAGGCCGATGAGGGTGCCGATGCTGTCAAACAGGTCGGCGACGGTGATGGTGAAAATGACGGAAAACAGCCCGTAGCGCACGGCGGCGGCGATATCGAGGGCGCCGATGAGAGGCGCCGGACTCGGGACGGCGAATCCGGCGATGTCGGCAAGGCTTTCCGGCGCCGGCGTTTCCCCCAGGGCCATGCCGATGAGCGTCACACCGATGATGCCCAGTGGGATGGCGGAGTTGACGCCCCGGGTCACCAGTGCGCCGATGGCGCAGATTCCGGCGACGGCGAGCAGGGTCGATGTGGACGTGAGATTTCCCAACGCGACGAAATTCTGTGGATGGGACACGACAATACCGCACTTCTTCAAACCGATGAAGGCGATGAACATGCCGATGCCAACCACCGTGGCGTATTTCATATCCATGGGAACGGCGTCAATAATCATTTGACGCAAGCGCGTCACCGTCAGCAGCAGGAACACCACTCCCGAGATGAACACCGCGCCCAGCGCCGCCTGCCACGGCAGATGCAGCGTGCCGCACACGTAATAGGCAAAAAACGCGCTGATGCCGAGGCCGGGGGCGACAACAACCGGATACCCCGCCCACACCCCCATGAAAGCGGTGACTGCGGCGGTGATGAGAATCAGCGCCGTCGTCGCCGCCTGCCGGGGCATCCCGGCATCGGCCAGCATATCCGGCACCACAAGCACCACATAGGCCATCGCCATAAAGGTGGTGAACCCGCCGATGAACTCGCCGCGGATGGTCGCGCCGTTTTCCTGCAAATGAAACAATCGGTTGAGGTGTCTGCTGAGGCTGTCCATGGGGCGTCCCGGCTGCTGCGCCCGCGGAGTCGCGGACTGTGAGACTCTTGAGTCGCTGATAGCACCCGACGCCTACCGGAACAAAGGCAAAATTGAGATTCGGACACCTCACCGCCGCAAATCCGGCGGCAATTTGGCGGACCTGCCCGGAGTTCGCCACATATTAGATGGCGTTTCCCATAATTGCCATATTAATGACAAATATCACACAAAAAAACGGAATATATCAAAATATACCCTTGACGTACCGCGTACCGCTTCGTATATCGCCTCCCGTTGAACAAGAAACCAAGTGACTTTGGTCCATTGTCGGAAAGGATTTCGGGAAACATGCCGTGACTTCACCGGTTTGCCGCGGTTGCTGCGTGTCGATGTTTTTCCAGGCCTGAAGTGCCACATGAACAAACACCCGCCCGGCGGTTCGCCGCCGGCATGTGCCTTCAGGTCCGGAAAAACAACCTGTCCCAACGTCGGCCCGACTTCGGACGCGTATGTCCCGGCCTGTCCCCCGAACGCGGGGGAAGGCGGGAGCGCCTGCTGCCAGACTTATACTGCCCCATGCCCATTCGCCCCACCGTCCCGGTCTCCCGGGACGCGTGGAGCGGAAACGCCCCATGTTGTCTTGGAGAACACAACAATGTCCGATACCACACTTCACCCCGGCGCGGTTTTGCGGGACGCCCTGAACGGGCTCGCGATGAGCGCCTCAGAACTTGCCCGGATCATCCGGGTTCCGCCCAACCGCATCAGCCAGATCATCGCCGGCAAACGGCAGATTTCCGCCGACACAGCTCTGCGCCTCGGCCATCTGTTCGGTAACGGCGCGTGGTATTGGATGGACCTGCAAACGGCCTTCGATATCGAGGTCACCCGCGAAGCCTTCACGCCGGATTTCCAGCCGCTGGCGCCCGTCGCCGACGCGCGGGTTCCCGCGAATGACAACAATCGGAATGTGCTTCCGCTTCGGCGCCTGGATGCCACGGTACGATCGGGCGGTCAGTCGCCCGAAGATTGACGGCCTCGCGCCGTTTCTCCGCCTGATAATGCCGCGTCCATACGCTTCAAGTCCGGTGTCCCCGCCGCGGCCGGGGACTAACGGCCAACTCAGTTCCCATGTTTCAAGCTCCTTCTGCCCGGCTGCTTCGCGTTTTTTCGGCGACATCCCTCGCTGTTCTGACGATGGCACAGTTTTCTTCCGCCACCGCCTATCCGCGGTGCATGCTCAACCCGCCCCGCAACGGCATCCCGCTGTTTTCGGTGTCGGTCACACGCACGCAGACACTGTTCTACATTGCGTCCTCTCCGGTTTTGGTCGGCCCGGGCGGGCGGGAGGTCGCCCTCAGTGACCCCGACGGCGACAACATCTTTACGTCCGACAGGCCGCTGGACTCCGGCGTGTGGCTGACCGCCTGCGTCTATCAACCGCTGTATTTCGGCTCCTCCGGCAACAGCCTCACCATTGCGCGGGACCCCACCGTCCTCGCCTCACTGCCCCACGCCCAGCAATTCATCTATGCCAAGGGGATATACACCATCAATGGCGGGGGCGGCGCTGCCAACCCCGCCGTCACTCGCCCCGTCGGCCACCCCTTCGAGCTGGTGCCGGTCACCGACCCGACGCGGCTCAAACTGGGCGATACCCTGGAGATCAACGTCGTCAGATCCTACGCGCCGTTTGCGTATTACGGAAATGCCGAGGTGCACATTCATGAAGGCCGCTCCCGCAAGGAGATCGACAGCCATACCCAGGCGCGCCATACCTTTCCGGAAGCCATCAACAACGGGCACATGCATCTGTTCATCGAGCGTTACGGCCTCTATTCCATCACCGCCCACATCCTGCCGCGCAACCCCGATCTCGGCGACCCGGAGATTGAAAACAGCATCGGCTTCACCCTCAACTTTTTCGCTTTCGGTGATCCATCCACCACCACTACCGCCGCCGAGCCGCCGGCCGACGAAACCGCGACGCAAACAGCCGCCAACATCGACGAACACCTGGATTTCTTCGACCAGACCGCGGCAACCTGGTGACGGGAGACAAGGATTGGAGATTTCTCAAGCCTGACATCTGAGGTTTGAAGAAAGAGCTCCGAACCCGAAAAAGGGAAGCAAACTGTGAAGATATCACGGGGCGGGCATTGGTGTCCGCCCTTTTTTTGCGCCCCGCCCGAGCGCATCCCATGGGTCCGCGCACGTCCGCTCTGTCCACAAAAACGCGCCGCCGGAGCATGGGCTATGAGCGTCCGTGACGTCCTACATTGAACATCCGATACAGTCCCAATATACTTTCATAGGAAATGTGGTTGTTTTGTGTTATTCCGAATTTTTGATGCGCACTCCTTCAGTTTAGTTTTAAATGTATCATTGATATAATTTGTTACATTTGTTTTTTTACTTCGGAAGTGATTTCCCCTGAAAAATCTCTAAATTTCTGACTTTTTTAAGTTTTTTTCGTCCGAATCGTCAAAATTCGGCAATTTTCGGCGCGTTTTTACGAGATTCCGCGCATAATTTCACGAAATGCTCTTGAAATCCCGCCAGCAGTTCCTATCTTTAAGTTGTGTGAAATACAGCGAAACAACAGGAAGGAAACCTTGGGATGTTTCTACCACGCATAAATTATTCTTCTATATTACCTCGCTGCCAACTGCATAAGTTGCCTTCCGTTGCTTCGTCTGAATCCCGGACAGAGCCGACGCCTCCCACCGGGGCGGAAAATCAGGTTTCCGACAAAAGCGGCATTCCTGAAGTCGTCGCGGGTTGGTGGGGCCGCATCACGGGTCGACAGGGGCAGCGGGACCCATGACGTTTTCGGGATTGCGGCGCGAGGTCGCGTAGTATGGTCTCGTGTCGCTCTCGGCGGGAGTTGCCGTGAATTCCCGCGAAGGGGCCGATGGGTCCGGTGACGGTACCGGGTTCGGCTTCGGCTCCGGCCGGAAAAACGCCTCCAATCCAGGCGCAAGTGCCGGAACGACCGGGTTTCGTCGGTCGCGATACCGAAACCGGTGCTGCCCACCGGGCCCATTCATCCAGCGGGAAATTTTCGCCCGTGTTGCTTTCAACTCTTTGGCCGGATATTGCGGCCGGCCTGACGGAATTTTATAACCTAGCAATTTTCAGCCTACTATTTCATCACCAAATAAGGCCGCCGGACCACGCCCCGGTTCGGCGGCCGCTTTTAAAAACGGGGCGAACGCACTTGGTGGGCCGTTTCGTTTTCCTGTCTCTCCTGCCTCCGAAACGGCACACCCGAAACCACCGGATTAGTCCCCCAATCCGGTGGTTTCTTTTATTTCCGCAGGCACATTCCCAGCCTTTTCCCGCCGTTGTTCGACGAATTGCCGAGAACAAGCGTCCCAACCCATCCGAAATTCCGTTTGACTGTCAGAACCAATTCGTTTAAAAGGACGTATTCTCTATTATAACGAATTCGGCGGACATACCGTCCGCTTTGTCGGTTCGGCGTCAAAAACAGGGTTGCCCGATGCGCAAGTTTACCGGCCCGTTACATGTTGCGGTCAACGCGTGGTTCGCTTTCGGCGCGGCTCTCCACTTCCATTACGCCGGGTTCGGTTTTCCCGAGCCGCTGCGCCTGGCCGGGCTGCATCTGCTGCTGTTCCTGCCGCCGATTTTCCTGCTGTTTCCCGCCCGGCGCGGCAGTGTGTCAGCGGCGGCGCCTTCAACCCCGACGGCCATCGATTGTCTCCTTGCCTTTGCCGCGCTGCTGCCCAGCCTCTATATCATTTTCAACATCAACGAAATCTACAACCGTTCGGCCTTCCTGGACGACATCGCCGCCGTTCCGCTGGTGCTCGGCACATTGATGATCGCCCTCATCATCGAGGCGGTGCGCCGGTCGCTGTCCGGCGTGCTGGCGGCGCTCATCGGCCTGGCCCTCGGCTATATGATGGTCTGCCACACTCTGCCGGGCATCTGGTATTACCGCAACATTCCGTTTCCGCAGGTGGTGGAGGCGCAGTTTCTCGTGGCCGGCAGCGGCATTTACGGCTCGCTCACCAATATCTCGGCCACCATCATCGCCACGTTTCTGGTGTTCGGCGCGTTTCTACAGGCCAGCGGCGTCGGCCGTCTGTTCATGAATATCGGGCTGTTCGCCGCCGGACGCTTTTCCGGCGGTCCGGCCAAGGTGGTGGTGCTGGAATCCGGGTTGTTCGGCATTACCAGCGGTTCGTCGGTGGCGAATGTGGTGGTCACCGGCTCCATCACCATCCCCGAGATGAAGCGCATCGGCTTTTCCGCGGAGACCGCCGGAGGCATCGAGACCGCGGCCAGCGTCGGCGGGTTGATCATGCCGCCGGTGATGGGCGCCGCCGCCTTCGTGATGTCGGAAATCACCGGAACGCCCTATTCCGCCATCGTCGTCGCGGCGATAATCCCCGCCCTGCTCTATTATTTCGGCATTCTGGTGACAGTTCACTTCGAGGGCCGCCGCATGAAGATTCCCGCCCTGCCGCGGGAGCGCCTGCCGACGGCGCGGGATGTGCTGAAGGACTGCCATCTGCTCATTCCGCTCATCGTGCTCGTCGGCCTGCTGGGTATGCGCTATTCGCCCTATTACGCCGCGTTCTGGGCGACGCTGTCCATGCTCCCGGCCACGTGGCTCAAGCCGCGCAAGGGCTTGCGGTTCAAAGACATTTTCAACGCCTTTGCCGAGGCCGGCCGCACCATCGCCATGATTGTCGGCGCCATCGCCGCCGCCGGAATCATCACCGCCGCCATGACGCAAACCGGCCTGCTGATTGCCTGTTCCGGCATCATCCGGGCCATCGCCGGGGACTCGTTCCTGACGCTGACGCTGCTGCTCGCCGTTGCCTGCCTGATCATGGGCATGGGTATCCCGACGACTCCGGCCTATATCATCACCGCCGCCATCGGCGCGCCGGTGCTCATCGAGCACGGCGTCTCCACCCTCGCCGCCCATATGTTCGTGTTCTATTTCGCCGTGCTGGCCGATGTGACGCCGCCGGTTTCCGCCGCGTCCTTCGCCGCCGCGGCCATCGGCGGCGGCTCGCCGATCCGCACCGGTTTGCAGGCGCTGCGGTTTGCCCTCGCCGGATTCTTATGCGGTATCGCCGTGGTTTACGAGCCGTCGATTCTGCTGAACGGCCCGCTTTCCACCTCGGTGCTCACCGCTCTGGCCATCGGCGCCGGAATGGTGCCGCTCGCTGCCGGGCTGACAGGCTTCGCTGAAGCGCGGATTCCGCTGTGGCTCAGGCCCCTGCTCATCGCCTTCGGCTGCTTCGTCGGCCTCGCCCACAACCTCGATCCGGCGCTGCGCCTTGCGTTCGGCGTGCCGGTGGTGCTGGCGCTGTTCATTATCCCACACCTGAACCTGCGACGCGCTTTTGCTTTTCCCTTCTTTGCCCTTGCCCGTGAAAAACCAGAACTTTCAGAAAAATCAACGGAGTACGTCCCGCTCGCGCCGACGTGACCCCCAACCGCACAGGAGTTTCCATGCGTACCACTCTGATTTCACGGGCCGCGGCCGCCGTGTTCGCCGCCGCTGTCTTCGTTCCGCTTGCCGATGCGCAAATCAAGGAGAGCAATATTGCACTGGCGGCGGGATCCGTCGGCGGTTCCTGGTTCATTCAGGGGTCCGGCCTGTCGGCGCTGTGGAGCGAGAAAATCCCCGGCCTCAATATCCGCGTCGTGCCCGGCGGCGGCACCGACAACCCGAAGCGCGTCCAGCGCGACCTCAGTCAGGTGGCCTTCGGCATCGACTTTCTCGCCAAGGCGGCGGCCGACGGCGTGGACGGCTACGAGGGGAAACACGACAAACTGCGCTCGCTGGGTCTGACGGGCATGGTCGCGGTGTTCCAGGTGTATGTCGACGCCGCCGAGACGCGCACCCTGCCGGAACTCTTCGCCGACCCGAAAATCCGCATCGGCACGACGCCCGCGGCGACCTCCGAATACATCACCCTGGCGCGGACACTGGAGTTTTACGGCAATTCGCCGGACAAAATCCGTGACGGCGGCGGCAAACTGTCGGTTTCCAACTATTCCGAACTGATTCCGGCGTTCGTCGACGGCCAGATCGACGTGCTGTGGACCGGCGACGGCATCCCTTCGGCTTTCGCCGCGCAGGTTCTCGACGGGCGGCGCAAGGCCCGCCTGCTGGAATTTCCCGATGACGTCACCAAATCCCTGAGCGACAAATTCGGCTACGGCCGGGCCGTCATTCCCGCCGCCACCTATCCGACGCTGCAAAGCAAGGACCTCCCCGTCGCCGCCATGGCCAACCTGTATCTCATCAACGCTGATGTGTCCGACGACCTGGCCTATGCGCTGGTCAAGGTGCTTATCGACAACCGGGACAAGCTGGGCGACATTTACAAGGCGCTGGACGGTTATGACCCGGCCACCGCCTGGAAGGACCTGCCGATCCCGCTGCATCCCGGCGCTGAAAAGGCTTACAGGGACGCCGGATTCATCAGGTAGAGGCCCGCCATGCCCGAAGCCCGCAAAAAGAAGTTCTACGGCGTCACCATCGGCATTCTGATGGTAGAAACGTATTTCCGGCGGTTCGCGGGGGACATCGGCAACGGCACAACCTGGCCGTTTCCGGTGCAGTACAGGGTGGTGCGCGGCGTCGGCCCGTCGGTGGTGACGGCGCTCCACACCACCGACGCGCTGGAGCCGTTCAGGCAGGCGGCGCGGGAACTGGTGGAGGACGGTGTCGACGGCATCGTCACCACCTGTGGCTTTCTCGCCTGGTATCAGCGTGAACTGGCGGAGGACTGCGGCGTTCCCGTGGCCGCCAGCGCCCTGCTGCAGGTGCCGGTCGTCGAACGGCTGCTGCCGGCGAACAAACGCGCCGGCGTGCTGACGTTCTCAGCCGAAAGCCTGACTCCCAAACACCTGGAGGCTGTCGGCGCCGCCGCCGATACGCCGGTTTACGGTATGCCGCGCCATTCTGAATTCGTGCGCGCCATCCGTGAAGGCGACCCGACGGTTCCCTATGCGGTGTGGCAGCAGGACGTGCTGACGGCGGCCGGGGAGTTCCTCAGCGGCCGCGATGACATCGGCGCCCTGGTGCTGGAGTGCACCAACATGACGCCGTTCTCCGCCGCCCTCGCCGACCGGTTCGGGCTGCCGGTGTTCGACGTCGTCACCCTGGTGCACTGGCTGCACGGCGCCCTCTCTCCGCGCCGTTACCCGCCGGCGTGACGTTCACCGTCAGCGCGGGCAGCGGGCGAAGCGTTCCCGGCGCTGGATATCGGCGATTTCCCGCCGTTCCGCCCGGCTCAGGGGCACCGCTCCCATATCCCGGTAGCGGCAGCCGCGATTGCCGAAATAGCGGATGGCCCGCTGGGTCTTGAAGCAATACCCGGCATCCTTGTAAATCTGATTACGGGCGACCCACAGATCCTCGCAGCTCGGCCCCCTGCGCCCCTGGGCATACGCCGGAGCGGCAATGACAACACTCAACAGCAACGCAGCCAACAGTTTCATGAAATCCCTCCCGCAAATATTCTTTCTGGAGCCGGGAAATTAGCACCAACCGGGGGGTTTCTCAATGGAAGAAGAATTACGGATTTCAGATTTTTGACTGGCTCCGGCAAACGGTTTCCGCCCGCTGCGTTCTCCGCGCCGGGCCGTCATTCAATGCGCGTTGATACCCGAGACATTCAAACACAAAATGGAGATATGCTGAATGACATTCCTGTTGACGGTGATTTCCGCCTGGATATCCGTCGCCTGGCGGGGGCTGACCATACCGATGATCGGCTCGGCGGACATGGCCAGAATCAGTTTGTTGTCCCGGTCAAACCCGGCAAGCTCGGCTCCGACGAAGGCCCGGGAGCCGCTGCGGTTATCCACTGAATAGGAGAACTGGACGGTCCGGAGTTCGCTCATCACCGAGTCTCTCTCGGATAAACTGAAACTGCTGACGCTCACGCCCCGCCCCGACACGCGATGGTCCAGCACATCCACCGGCGTTCCGCAGAACCAACCGCTTGCCGCCGGGCTTTCTTCAGCCGAAGCGGAAGCCGCCGCGCTCACAAGGAGAAGAGCAATGATCGAAGCGCCCGACGGTTTCATGGTTTTCCCCATGGTTTTCAAATCATGACTCGCCACAGCGTGACAAACCCCGTTTTCGGGAACTCGGCAAGACTTGTCAAGTCATAATGTTTCACTTTGTTTTTGTATTCCTCTATGCGGGGTCTTGTGTCTTGCCCCGCACTATCGCCAAATTCACCGGCGGATATTTGGAATCCTTGATCAATATCTATCCTACCGTTAGGGAATACTCTGTTTTATGACCTTCGTCCCCCCTCTCCGCCGTTTTTAAGTCTCTTATCCACAGAAACGGCTAACTATCTCAATTTGTTGGCACTTCTGGTGACTTGACGGAATCGGCGATGGCGAAAGGGGCGGGTTACCACCTCGCCGCGACGCCGAGACGGCCGGTGATGGAATAGGAGTCGGCGAAGTGTTCCAACCCGGCGCGGGCGTCGGCCTCGGTAAACACACGGTAGGCGCCGTCCAGCCAGTCGCGGGAGGCGCCCAGGCCGACCCCGCCCCACAGTTCGTCCTGCTCACGGGTGAGCGGCGTTCCGGAAACATCGATACCGTTGCGGCCCATAAAATCATAATAGAGATTACCGATGCCGTAGAACCGCGTTGTCACGGCCCCGCCCCGGGCGTCGACATCCGTCAGGCGGTGCTCGGCGGCCAGGCCGAGGCGGCCGCGGACCTCCGGGGTCTCCAGCAGCTCGAAGCGGGTGCCGAAACCGTCATAAAACACCTTGGCGTGGTAATCCCCCCAAATCAGCTGCAGCTGGGGCGTCACGAACCAGTTTTCGCCCAGTTTCACGTCCTGTCCCGCCTCCACCGAGAGGACCCCGGCCAGCACATGGTGCCGGT
>JAISTL010000065.1 GCA_031272615.1 Methylobacteriaceae bacterium
GCCCCCCGGCGGGCCGCACCTACACTTTATCGCAAGGGAACACGCGGATGGTGCTTCTGGATAAAACCGTCAAACTGCTTGTCGGCGCCGCCGCGGTGATCGCCGCGCTGCTGTTCGCCGCCATCTTCCTGCTGGTCAATGTCGAGATATTCTGCCGCTATATCCTGAACACGTCGACGCTGCTGGCCGACGAATACGGCGGCTATTTCTTCGCCGTAGCGGTTTATACGGGGTTGAACCACAGCCTGTACCACGACAGGCTGCTCAAAATCGACCTGCCCGGCGCCTGGGCGACCTTTGTGAACAAGCCCATTCCGCGACTCATCGTCACGGCGTGCACCGCCACGCTCAATGTCATTTTGCTCTATGCCATTTGGCAGACCTTTTCCGCCAGCGTGCAGTTCGGCTCGCGGTCCATCCAGGCCTCGCGCACGCCGTTGGCCTACCCGCAGGGCGGCGTCACCTTCGGCATCGCGCTGCTGGCGCTGGTCTCGCTGTTTCTGCTGATCCGCCAACTCATCATCGTCTTCATGGGCCAACCGGAGAAGACGTCATGAGCTGGGTGAACATGCTGATCTTCTACGCGGTTTTCCTGTCGCTGCTCATCGGTATCGGCTGCCCCATCGCCGTGGCCATCGGCCTTGTCGCCATCGGCGGCCTGGTGGTGCGCGGCGGCTTCATGTATCTGCCGACCATCGGCGACATCATATGGAACTCCGGCAATTCCTTCACCCTGGTCGCCATCCCCATGTTCATCCTCATGGGGGAAATCATTTTGCAGACCGGCCTGTCGCGACGGTTCTACCGCGGGCTGTCGGTGCTGCTCGGCCGGGTGCCCGGCGGGCTCGCCCACGCCAATATCGTCGGCTGCGCGGGCTTTTCGGCCATTTGCGGCTCGTCGGTGGCCTGTGGTCTCACCATGGGACAGGTGGCGCTGCCGGAACTGAGAAAGCGGAATTACAACATCCGCCTCGCCACCGGGTCGCTGGCGGCGGGCGGCACGCTGGGCATCCTCATCCCGCCCAGCATCCCCATGATCATTTATGCCGTCACCGTTCAGGCCTCCATTCTGGACCTGTTCATGGCCGGAGTCGTGCCCGGCCTGATGCTCTCCGGCCTTTTCATGGTGTGGACGTGGGTGTCCATCCGGCGAAACCCCGAACTGGTTCCGCCGAAAAGCGAGGCCCGGCTCTCGGCGAAGGAGGCCGCCGGCGCGCTCATCGATTGCCTGTCGTTCGTCATTCTCATCGGGCTGACCATCGGCAGCCTGTATTCCGGGATTGTCACGCCCACCGAGGCGGGAGCGTTCGGCGCCTTCGCCGCCTTCCTCATCAGCCTGGTCTACGGGGAACTGAACCCGCGGCGGATCGCGTCGGCGTTTTTCAACACCGTCGGCACCACAACGGTGGTGTATTACATCATTGTGTGCGGCTCCATCCTGTCTTTCGGCATCGTCGATTCCGGAATCGCCCGCGGCGTCTCCGGCTGGGTGGTGGAAAAACAGCTGACGCCGCTGCAGTTTTTCCTGTTCGTCACCGTCATCTACATCGTCCTCGGCATGCTGATCGAAGGCGTCGCCATGATGCTGCTGACCGTTCCGGTGCTGTTGCCCAGCATTCTGGCCCTCGGGTTCGACCCGGTGTGGTTCGGCGTGATTCTGGTGGTGTTCATCGAGGTGGGGGCGCTGACGCCGCCCATGGGCCTGAACCTGTTCACCATCAAGTCCGTTGCGCCGGATGTCGATTTGAAGGACGTCATCGCCGGGGCGTTCCCCTATTTGTGCATGATGTTCCTGGGAATCGCGATTTTGTATACGTTCCCGCAGATTGCCCTTTGGCTTCCGGGCAGTTTGCATTAGCGTGGATGGCAACAAAAAAATGAACGAATTCATCCTGCTCAACTCCGCCAACTACATCACGCCTGAGCACGCCGGCCGCGTCATCCTCTGCGGCTCGCACGGCGGGCTCTACAGTGCCTTCAAAGCGGTTTCCCGCAAGGTTCGCGCCGCCGTGTTCAGTGACGCGGCCATCGGCAAAGACGGGGCGGGGATTGCCTCCCTCGCCTTCTGTGACCCGCACGCCCTGCCGGTGGCTGTTATCGATTACATGTCGGCGCGGATCGGAGACGCCGCCGATATGCTGGAACGCGGCCGAGTGAGCCGCTGCAACCGCACGGCCGGGGCTCTCGGCGTCGACCCGGGAATGACCTGCGCCCAAGCTCTGGAACTGCTGTCCGCCGCGGCTCCGGTGTTCCGGCCCTTCGCGCCCGTCGGCGAGCACCGGAGTGAAGTCACGCTTGCGCCGGGCGGCGAGGCAATCGTCTGCCTCGACTCCGCCTCGCTCATTCTGCCTGAAGACGCCGGACGCGTTGTCGTCACCGGTTCCCACGGCGGGCTCATCGGCGGCGCCACAACCAAGGCCATCAACGTTCCCGCCCGTCTCGCGGTGTTCAACGACGCCGGCGGCGGTATGGACGATGCCGGCGCCGGCAGGCTCAAACCGCTCGACGCCATGGGAATCGGCGCGGTGCTGGTGGACGTGATGTCGGCGCGTATCGGCGACGCCCTCTCCACCCTCAACGACGGCGTCATTTCCCGGGTCAACCGGACAGCCGCCGGGGCGGGGGTCACCGTCGGCCGCAAACTCTCCGAAGCCCTTCGTCCCATCACGACACAACAATAAGAAAGACTGCGTCATGGAAAGAAACGTTGCAAACGATCTCGCGGATGTGTTGAAAAACTGCGGAATGGACAAGTTCTTCCTGCTCACCGGGGGCGATCAGGCCCTGTGGATCGCCCTTCATGACAACAATATCCAGATGGTTGTCGCCCACAGCGAGGCGTCGGCGGTGTATATGGCCGACGGGTTCGCCCGGGCGTCCGGCAAACCGGTGATCACCTACGGACAGGCCGGGCCCGGCGCCGCCAATGTCGCCGCCGCGCTGGCCGACGCCTACTGGGCGCAGTCGCCCGTCGTCGCGCTGACGGGCGCCACCGACAGCACCCTGCGCCACGCCCACGAATACCAGGCCATCGAGCAGTTCTCCATGTTCGACCCGGTGACGATCTGGAACGCGCGGGCGGAACACCAGGGCTCGGCGGCAACGCTGCTGCGCCAGGCCATTCAGAAATCCGTCGCCGCAACCCCCGGCCCGACCCACGTGGACATCCCGAAGAATTTCTTCGCCAAGCCGTCGCAGGGCAGGATTCCCCCGGCCCTGCCGCTTCCCGCGCGCATTCCCGTCGGCGGCGGCGACCCGGCGGTCGCCCGGGCGATGGTCGAGGCGCTGCTGAAGGCCAAATCCCCGGTCATTCTTGTCGGCGAGGGCGTGCGCATGGCCGCGGCATGGGACGAGCTGGCGGAACTGGCTTCGGCCGCGGGTATTCCGGTGGCCGCGACGGTCGGCGGCAAGGCCGCGGTGGCGGCGTCGCACCCGAATTTCGTGGGTATCGTCGGCCGCTACTCCTCGGTCAAAGCCAATGACATCATGGAAAAGGCCGATGTCGTTCTGGCGCTTGGCACACGGCTCGGCGGCCTGGCGACCAAGGGCTACAGCCTGCCGCGGCGCTCGGCGAAAATCCTGCAGATCGATCACGACGCCTCGGCCTTCGCCAACCCGTACTTTCCCGAACTCTGCCAGAACGCCGACCTCGTTCCGGCGCTGCGGGAGCTGACGGCGCTGTTCCGCGATGCCGGCCCCGCCTCCACAACCTGGCTGGAACAGTGCCGGAGCGCCGTCAGGACATGGTATGCGGCGCTCAACGCGGCGACGGAAGACGCCCCGGAAGCCAACGGCGTTTCTCCGCTGGCGGTACTCGCCGAACTGGAGCCCTATGCCGGGGATATCACCGTGGTGGCTGACACCGGCTATATGGCGGCGTGGACCTCGGTGCTCTACCCGCTCGCGCGGCCGGATTCCTATTTCCGCGCCGCCGGTTCCCTCGGGTGGGCGCTGCCGGCGGCGCTGGGCGTCCAGATGGCGCGGCCGGAGAAGGTGGTCTGCGTCACCGGCGACGGCGGCGCCTGCTACCACCTCTCGGACATTGAAACCGCGGCGCGTTTCGGGCTGCCGGTGACCATCCTCATCCTCAACAACAGCTGCCTGGCCTTTGAATACCATGAGCAGAAATACCGCTGGAACGGCCGGGTGGTGGAGGAAGCCAACAACTTCTCGCATGTGGACTACGCCGCCGCCGCCGAAGCGCTGGGCGCCCGCGGCCGCACGGCTGAAAGCCGGAGCGACGTCGCGAAGCTCCTGGCCGAGGCGATGGCGCACGACGGCCCGACGGTCATCGATATCGTCACCGACCGCGAGGCTTATCCGCCGGTCACCAATTTTGAAGCGGCAATGGAGCGCGCCCTGTGAGTGAGACGCAAAACAAACCGGCCACGACCCTTCTGGCGGAAGACACCGGTTTTCTTCCGCCGGAGGAAACGCTGAAAACGCTGGAGACCCTGCGCCGGGGAGCCATGCAGCGCTTCAGGGCGCTCTCCCCCTGGCCGGACCTTGAGCTTGACGAGTATTTTGAACCCCTGCGGCAAAAGGATGATGAGACGCCATGACCCCGGACCGGATGCTCGACCTCACCCTGTTGGAGGCCCACCGCGTATTGCGCGCCGGCGACGTCTCCGCCGCGGAACTGACCGAAGCGGCGCTGGCGCGTATCGCCGCCGACAAAGACGCCTCCGCCTGTTTTGTCCGTTTGGCGAAGGCGCACGCCGTCGAGGCGGCACGGCGCGTGAAGGCGCCCGTCGTCTCGCCGCTTGCCGGGATTCCCGTCGCCCACAAGGATATCTTCAGCATCAGGGATGAGGTCACCACCTTCTGCTCGCATCCGGCGCTCAACCGCAAAGGCCGCAAGACCGCCGACGCCGTGGCGGCGCTGGACCGGGCGGGGGCAATCAATCTCGGCGCTCTGCACCTTTCGGAATTCGCCATGGGCCCGGCCGGGTGGAATGAACGGCTGGGGTATCTCGCCAACCCGCTGGACAAGGCGCGGGTGACCGGCGGCTCCTCCAGCGGCAGCGCCGCGGCGGTGGCGCGCAAGCTGGTGTTCGCGTCGCTCGGCACAGACACCGGCGGTTCCATCCGCATCCCGGCGGCGTTCTGCGGCATCGTCGGCCTCAAACCGAGCAACGGCCTGGTCTCCACCCGCGGCGTGTTTCCGGATTCGCCGGCGCTGGATACCGTCGGCCCGCTGACGCGCAGCGTGGCCGACTGCGCCGCCGTGCTCGACGTCCTGACCGGAACGCAAACGTATTCCACAGCTCTGGAGGAACCGCCCGACCTCAGCGCCTGCCGCGTCGGCATGCTGACGGATACTTCGCTGCCGGTGAAGCCCGACCGGGAGGTGGCGGAGGCGATGCTCCATGTGCGGGAGGCGCTTGAGCGCATCGGCTGCGCCATCGTCGACATCGACAGCTCGCTGCCCGCCGACGCCGGCCCGATGTCGGGCATCGTCTTCCTCAGTGACGCCGCGTCGATTCACATGGAACACCTTACCGGCGGCGCCGAACGGCTCGGCCCGCAGGTGCGAAACCGCCTGCTGCTCGGCGCCTCCTACCCCGCCGCCGCCTATGCGACGGCGCTGCGCCTCAGGCAGAACTTCCTGCTGCGCTGGAAGACCGAGTTTCTCTCCCGCGCGGACATTCTGCTGATGCCGGCAACCCCCTGCCTGCCGCCGCTCACGGCGGCCTACGACACGCTTGACGCCGACGCCGCCATCGCCTTCAACGGGCGTATCGGCGGCTACACCGGCGTGTGGAATTACCTCGGCATGCCGGCGCTGTCACTGCCGGTGCGCCGCGGCGACGCCTTCCCCGTGGGGCTTCAGGTGATTGCCGATACCGGCCGCGACGCCGACGTGCTGCGCGCCGGGCTGGCGTTGGAAAGACTGCTCGGAACCGATGGCGAATAGCAACCCCGACGGGCTGTGTGCACTGGAGCCTTTCGCGGCGTTATTTGATGACGGCACGGCTTGCGCAAAAGCGGCGTAATCCGTCGCCGCATTGAAATAACGCCTGGTTGTGTCTCACATACTCCACGATAACGCCCGCAGGGGTGTCACTCTCGGCATATCCCAAGGTTTGTGACCGCGAATTTGGCGGGAGGCGGGACCCGCGCGGATATTCCGAACACCATGAGAATTGGGTTGACACTATGCACCCTTCGGGTGCACAATGGGTTATGTTTGAATTGGAGTTTTCGCCATGAGTGAAACAAGACTGAGCGTGCGTGTGGACAGCGCGACCAAACGCGACGCCGAAGCGGTGTTCAGCGCGCTGGGGATGACTCTCAGCACGGGCATTAATGTTTTCCTCGCACGCGTCGTGCAGAGCCGGTCCATTCCGTTTGCGCTCGAACTGGACGCTGACCCGAAGGATGCTCGCATGCGCGGCGCGGTCAGGGTGGCGACGGAAAGCATGACAGCAAACGGCGCGCCGGTTGCGCGGTTCGACGATATGCAAAACCGCCCGTATCTCGAATACCCGGACGGCAGGAGAGTCTATGACCCCGACTGATGTGCGCCACGCCCGGGCGGTGGAGG
>JAISTL010000068.1 GCA_031272615.1 Methylobacteriaceae bacterium
CATCGGCGAGGAAGCGCACAAGCGCGGCGTGAACCTCGAAACGGAAATCGGGGTTCTCGGCGGCAGTGAAGGCGGGCTGGAAGCCAAAACCCGGTATACCGACCCGGACGAGGCGGTGCGGTTCAGCCGGGAATGCGGCTGCGACGCGCTGGCGGTCGCCATCGGCAACGCCCACGGCCATTACAAGGTGGAACCGAAGCTGCAGTTTGACGTGCTGGACGCCATCCACCGGCGCATCGACGTGCCGCTGGTGCTGCACGGCGGAACCGGCATTTCCGACGGGGATTTCCAGAAGGCCGTGGCCTACGGCGTGCGCAAGATCAACATTGCCACGGCGATTTTCGACGCCATGGTTCACGGCGCCGACCTCGCCTTGAAATCGGGCGGACGCGACACCACCTATTTCTCTTTGAACGAACAGGCAATCAACTCGGTTTACAACGTCGCCAAGCACTATATCCACGTGTTTTCCGGCGCGGTGGCCCCCAAAGACTCCCAATGAGGCATGTCATGGCGATACATTTCGACACTACCCGTCCCCTGGATATCATTCTGCTCGGCCGCGTGGCCGTGGATTTCAACCCGGTGGACATGTACAAACCCTTGAGCCGGAGCACCACCTACAAAAAATATATCGGCGGTTCCCCGGCCAATATCGCCTTCGGCATGGCGCGGCTCGGCAAGAAATGCGGCTTCTTCGCCCGCGTTTCCGATGATCAGCTGGGGGATTTCGCCATTGAGGAATTCACCCGCGAAGGGATTGACACCTCCCATATCAAGCGCGCCGAGCACGGCGAGAAAATCGGCCTCACCTTCACCGAGGTGTTGGACCCGAACACCAGCAGCATTCTGATGTATCGCAACCAAATCGCCGATTTGGCGCTGCACGTGGACGACATTGACGAAGCCTATATCAAAACCGCCAAGGCGCTGCTGATTTCCGGCACGTCGCTGGCGGAAAGCCCGTCCCGGGAGGCGGCGCTGAAGGCGATCATGCTGGCGGTGCGCACCGGCACGCCGGTTATTTTCGACATCGATTACCGCGCCTACAACTGGAAGAACCGGGACGAGATGTCGATCTATTATTCCCTGGCCGCCCGGGAAGCCTGTATCATTCTCGGATCCCGCGAGGAATACGACCTGACGGAGGCGCTGATCAAAGACAAAACCGATGACGCCGGCAGCGCACAGTTCTGGTTCGGCAAAAAAGCCGAAATCGTTGTCATCAAACACGGCAAGGAGGGCTCCTTCGCCTACACGAAAGACGGCCGGACCTACATGGCCAAACCGTTCCCGGTGGAACCGATCAAGGGGTTCGGCGGCGGCGACGGGTACGCCTCGGCGTTTCTCTACGGGCTGATGGAAGGGCTGGACATCATGCAGGCGCTGGAACTCGGCAGCGCCTCGGCGTCGATTCTCGTCGGCAGCCACGGGTGCAGCATATTCATGCCGACGCTTCCCGAACTCAAGGCTTTTATCGCCGAAAAGAAAGCGGCGCACGGGGAAATGATATTTGACAAGAGCTGAGCTGACGGGCGGCGCCGGTTCCGGCACGATGTTCGCGCCGGCTCCGGCATGGACTGATAACCCGGATGAGAATGAAGGACGTGCCATGCGCCCACAACGATTGATGCAGATTGAAGACTACATCCGCAAGGAGAAAACCGTCTCGCTGGAGGCAATCTGCCGGGAATTCAACATCTCTTTGAGCACGTTGCGGCGTGATTTGAAAACCATCACCCGCAACGGTTCCTTCGCCAAGGTCTACGGCGGCATCACGCTGGGTTCCGAAACCCTGCGCCGCCCCTTTGTCGAGCGCCATGTCGACAACCCGGAAGCGAAACGCCTGATCGGCCGCGCCGCTGCCGCCCTGGTGGCCGACGGCGACGTCATTTACATCGATTCCGGCACCACCACCATGTATATGGCCGATTATCTCGGCGAACGCCAAAACCTGACCGTTCTGACCCACAATTTTGAAGTGATCAGCCGGACGCTGCCCCATGAAAACATCACGCTGGTGGCTTTGGGCGGCGCCCTGAACCGGCAGGTGCACTCGTTCTTCAGCGAGTCCGCAGTTGCCGACCTGAAACGTTACAATATCGCCAAGGCGTTTACCGCAACCGCCGGAATCTCGGAAAAATACGGCGTCACCCACTCGTTTCTGGCGGAATACAGCATCAAGAAAGCGGCGGTGGACCACGCGCGCCAGGTGATTCTGCTGGCCGACCACTCGAAGATCGACCGGGTGGCGACCCACACCTATTGCGGGCTTGAAGATATCGACATGCTCATCACCGATGAGCCGGTTCCGGAGTCCTTCGCCGCGGCTCTCAGCGAACATCACTGCCGCCTGAAGATTGCCGGAGCGGACGGCGAACAATAACTCATTGAATTTCAAGGGAGGGACAACAACCATGGAACTCACACTCGCGGGTCTTGCTGACGCGGAACAGTGGCAAAAGGCCGGATTCATTTTGCCGCGGTACGATGTTGCGGCGGTGCGCGCCGAAGCGGTGCGGGCGCCGCAATGGCTGCATTTCGGCCCCGGCAATCTGTTCCGGGCGTTTCCGGCGCAATTGCTTCAGGAACTGCTGGATCAGGGGCTCATGAGCGGCGGGGTGATCGTGGCCGAAGGGCATGATTATGAAATCATTGATAAAATTTACACCCCCCACGACAATCTCTGTGTGCTGGTGACGCTCAGAATCGACGGAGCGTTTGAGCCCGTCATCATCGGCGGCATTGCCGAAGCCCGCAAGCTTGACGCCGCCCATGCCGATTTCGCCCGCCTCAAAGAGGTGTTCAGCGCTCCCACTTTGCGCATGGCGTCGTTCACCATCACCGAAAAGGGCTACAACCTCGTGCGCGGCGACGGCTCGATGCTGCCGGATGTCGAGCGGGATTTCGCCGCCGGCCCCGAGGCCCCGTTTTCCTATCTCGGCAAGGTGACGGCGCTGCTCCATGCCCGCTTCCTGGCCGGGGAACTGCCCGTCAGCCTGGTGAGCATGGACAACTGCTCCCACAACGGCGATCGTCTTTATGACGCCGTCCGCCGGTTCGCCGGGGAATGGAGCGCGCGCGGGCTCGTTGACGCGGCGTTCCCCGCCTATGTGGACAACCGTGACAAGGTGGGGTTCCCGTGGACCATGATTGACAAAATCACCCCCCGCCCCGATGACGGTGTGGCCGGGCGCCTGAAGGAGCGCGGCCTCGAAGGGATGGAGGTGATTGTCACCGCGAAGAAAAGCTGGGTGGCGCCCTTCGTCAACGGCGAGGAAATCCGCTATCTGGTGATCGAAGACTGGTTCCCCAACGGCCGCCTGCCGCTGGACAAGGTCGGCGCGGTCTTCACCGACCGGACGACCGTCGACAAGGTGGAGAAAATGAAGGTCTGCACCTGCCTCAACCCGCTGCAGACGGCGCTGGCGATTTTCGGCTGCCTGCTCTCGTACACCGGCATCGCCGCCGAAATGCAGGATGACGACCTGGTACGGCTGCTGAATATCATCGGCTATGACGAGGGGCTGCCGGTGGTGGTCAATCCCGGGGTCATCGACCCGTGGAAGTTCATCGACGAAACCATGGAGATTCGCCTGCCCAACCCGTATATTCCCGATACGCCGCAGCGCATCGTCACCGATACCTCGCAGAAGCTGCGGGTACGCTTCGGCGAGACCATCAAGGCCTATCGCGACCGGGGCATGGACCTGAACACCCTGCGCCTGACGCCGCTGGTACTGGCGGCCTGGTGCCGGTATCTCCTCGGCGTCAACGACTCGGGCGCCGCCTTCGAGCCAAGCCCCGACCCGCTGTTGGCCGAGGTCTCCGCCCATGTGGCCGGTCTCCGGCTGGGCGACACCGGCCCGTTCCACGACGCGCTCGCACCGCTGCTTGCCGATGAGCGGCTGTTCGGCGTCAACCTCTATGACGTCGGGCTGGGCGGGATTGTCGAAACGTATTTCACACAGATGATGGCGGGCCCGGGGGCTGTCCGCGCCACCCTGCACCAGGCGGTGAAGGCCGGGCGGGCGGAGGGATAAGTCCCGGCATCGGTGCGCGGCGGTTGTGCCGTTACGGCAAAGGGAAAGGGTGTACCTTTCCCTTTTTTTGCCGGCATGATGTGTCGTCGTGATCGGGCCGTGCCGAGACCGCCACCTGATGACAAATTGAACAATCAAACAGCGGAAATCGATTTGCCTGAGTTCCGAATAGAGACTATATCGGGAGTGCATTGACCCGAGGACCATCCACCGGTGGGCGAAGCGGGTGTAAACACACCGAACCGTAAGCTGCACCGGTCCCCCGGTATCCCGCTGGACAGCCAAATCAACGCAACCGGCGACAGTGATCGCGCCGTTTGGCTGAGCCGGGGTTGGAATCCCGCGGACGCGCACAGTTCCGGAAGGAAGAGATAATGAAAAGGTATTCTGATCAGGAGCTTTTGGTGTTATTGAATTCTCTCGAATCTGATCGGGTCGAGCGCAAGGAGTCCGTGAAGGGAGACGTGCCGAAAGCGGCGCGTCAGGCGATTTGCGCCTTTGCCAATGATTTGCCGAATCACAATGAGCCGGGCGTTCTGTTTGTCGGAGCGAAAGACAACGGCGAGCCCGCAGGGTTGGCAGTGACGGACCAGCTGCTGCGTACCCTTGCCGACATGAAAAGCGACGGCAATATCCTTCCTCTTCCGGTGTTGTCGGTTGAGAAACGCACCCTCAAAGGTGCGGAGATGGCGGTGGTAACCGTCATGCCCTCGGATATGCCGCCGGTCAAATACGACGGACGTATTTGGGTTCGCACCGGGCCCCGTCGGTCCATCGCCAACGAGCAGGAAGAGCGTATTCTCAATGAAAAAAGAAGATACAAAATTCTTCCCTTTGATATTTATCCGTTTGCTTCCGCTCACATGACGGATCTCTCGAAATCGGTTTTTGAAAACGACTTTCTTCCCGCGGCATTTGCCGCTGATGTGTTGGAAGCCAACAACCGCACCTATGAAGAGCGGCTGGCGACGTGCAAGATGATCGTTTCTCCCGAAAACCCCATTCCAACGGTGTTGGGTCTGTTGACTATCGGCAGGAACCCGCAGGACTATCTGCCGGGGGCATATATACAGTTTTTGCGGATTGCCGGGACCGATTTGGCCGCTCCGGTGGTTGACGAGCTGAAAATCAACGGGACGATTGTTGATATACTGCGGCGGGCCGAAGAAAAACTCGCGGCCTTCAACCGCGTTGCCGTCGATGTGACATCGGCGCCGAAGCATCGGCTGGATATGCCGTACCCACCCGCGGCGATACAACAAATTCTGTATAATGCCGTGCTTCACCGTACCTATGAAAGCACCAACGCGCCTGTCCGGGTTTACTGGTACGATGACAGAATTGAAATCGGCAGCCCGGGTGGCCCATATGGGAATGTCACCCCTGAAAACTTCGGCAAGCCCGGCATCACCGACTATCGCAACCCGAACATCGGGGATGTATTGAAAACCCTTGGTTTTATTCAGGCTTTCGGTCGGGGGCTCATGATCGTTCGAACGGAAATGGAGAAAAACGGCAATCCGCCGCCGGATTTTGATGTCAGTCAAAACGCTGTCATATGTACACTATGGGGAAAACGATGAATTCGCCGGTATTGACGTTTTTCAACAACAGGGGAGGAATAGGTAAAACCGCCCTCGTTTACCACTTGGCGTGGATGTATGCGGGTCTCGGCAAGCGGGTGGTGGTTTTGGATCTGGACCCTCAGATGACTTTGACGACGACCTTCCTGGATGAAGAGAAAATCGCGGAAATATGGGATAGGGGGGGGCCAGGATCGACAGTTTTCCGGTGCGTCAAACCGCTGACCTATGGCGGTGAGTGCGTTGAACCGGTCCTGCAAAAAGTCACGGCGGGCCTGTATCTGCTTCCCGGAGATATAGGCCTCTCCGGTTTGGAAGAGGTGTTGTCCGATCACTGGTCAATGAGCTTGGAAAACAATGCGCCTTATCGGTCGATGCGCATTCTGGGCTGCTTTCGACCAGTCATGGTGATGGCGGCGCGCTCGGTCGAAGCCGACATCATTCTGGTGGATACCGGCCCGAATCCCGGAGCAGTCAACCGATCCGTGTTGATATCGACGGATTACCTCACCATTTCGCTCGGAGCCGATTTCGTTTCTCTGCAAAGCTTGGAAAGTCTGGGATACACCTTGTGGAACTGGAAAAGCGCTTGGCAAAATCGACTGGAGAACCGGAACGTCGACGCCGGAAAAAACGATGACTTCGGGTTTGAGCTTCCGCGGGGGCGGATGCACCCTATCGGCTATACCTGCCGGCAATACGGTTTCCGCCTGGAGCGACCAATCACGGCCTACGACAAATGGGCGCGGCGTATCCCCGCGGACTACCGGAAGTTCGTGTTGAGGGAACAACCTTCCGACGACATTCAACTGGAAGAGGACCCGTATTGCCTGGCGATGATCAAACGGTACTTCAGTTTGATGTGGATGGGGCAGGAGCGCAGAAAACCCGTTTTCAACCTGACTCCGGCGGATGGAGCAGTTGGCAGTCATGCGCTGGCTGTTCAGGATGCCAGAACAGATTACCGGGCGCTGGCGGAAACGATAGCTGAAAAGATGGGGGTTCATTTGTGAGGAAGGGGGGCGACTATTCGACTATCGGGGATGGTCGATGCGCCTGATGCCCGGGCCATCACGCGAGAGCGTGGAGATGCGGGCATGCTCCGGATTTGCCGTTCCCGGCTCCAAAATAAGAGCGGCCGCAAGGGCCGCTCCTGATTGTTGCTGTTTCGACCCGGGGTTCACGTCTTCAGAATCGGTATGTTGCGGACAGCATACCCGACACGCCGCGGCGTCTGCCGAACTCGCCGCGGATTTCGGCCCGCAGCGTCAGGCGGTCGCCGGCGGCCCATTCGGCGCCGACGCCGATGATGCCGGTGTTGCCCCGCAAGCGGTTGCGACCCTTGATCCGCGTATCGTCCACGACGATGTGCATGTCGCCGCCGAACTCGTGTTCCCACGCGCCGCCGATATACATGCGGAAGTGTTCCCTCGGCTTATAGATCAAACGGCCGCCCACCCGGCTGCGGATGGAATTGGCGGCGGAGAATTTGACCCGTTCCCCGGCGTCGGTGACGACGCTGTCAGCGCCCTGCCGTGTAAAGAGGGCCCGGGCGTACACATCGACGGTGGTTGTCTCCGTCAGCCGGTATTCATAACCGGCGCCGACATGGCCGCCGAAATAGCCGCTTTTGCCGTCAAAGCCGATATCACCGGTTGCCGAGAGGTTGGTGAGGATTCTGCCGCCGCGCAGTGATCCGTCGACATAGAAGCCGTTGGTGAAGGTGTGGCGCAGGAAAGCGCCGACGCCGTAGTGTCTGGTGTCGCCGGAAACCTTGCCGAAGCTGTATTTGGCGTCATAGGAGCCGGAACCGCCCTCGGCATAGACGGCGGCGGTCAAATCGCCTGCGGCTGTCGGGGTTTCATAGATGCCGCCGGCCATGAAGGCGACGCGGTTGCCCTTGACGTCGTCTTTCCCGCCGAAGCTCAAGGTGCCGCCGCTCACCGAGGCGATGGCCGAAAAACCGCTCCGCGCCATGCCCCAGCAGATTGCCTGGCGGCGGTTGTCATCTGTTTTGCCGTCATGCCGGAGCCGTCCCGACGCCGAAGTGCATGTGCGCCCGGGAAGGATTCCCCGCGGTTCGGGCCGTCCGACATCCAGATATTTCCACATGTCGAAGCGTTCCAGGATATGGTCATGGGTGAAGTTGACCGTGGTCACCTTGTGAATGGGGTTTTCCACGATACTGCCGCCCTTGTTTTCGTCGACGTGCTTCTTGCCGGTGAAGGCGAGGACGATGGAGTCGGGTTTTTGTTCCACCTGGAACTCATAGTTGGTGAGGCTGTAACTGCCGTTGACGATTTGCCCGTCGTTGGCGATGGTTCCCGTCAGAGTACCGGCCTTGAGCAGCGTGCCCATCTGCTCTCCCTCCGCCTCGGGCTTGTAGGGGAGTTGAGCCGCCGAGCCACTACCCGGGGGAATCACCGCGCCGTCCTTATCCAGAACGCCGACGGTGGCGCCGTCCACATCGGCGGTTCCCGCAACCGTGAGGAGGGGGGCGGAGGCGGTGGAAAAGCCCTCCGGCAGTTCAAAATTGAGGTTTTGGAAGTTGCCGATGTCGCCGCCGACGGTAATGCCGTTTGTGCCCTTGACGTTCAGCGTGTTGCCGGTCTTGAAATCGTGGGCGTTCTGCCCCACGAAGCCGCCGTATACTGAACCGCTGAGAGTCGGTGTGCCGCTCAGTGTCACGGTGTTGTTGGTCGCGTCGCCGTCAAACGCCCAGCCGCCGTAAACGTTCATGCCCACGGTGCCGCCGCTGATTTCGACGCTGTTGTTCGATGCGTCGCCGGTGGCGGGATAGGTGGAGTCAAAGCCTGCCCGCCCGCCGTAAACGCCGCCTTTGACCGTGCCGCCGCTCATGGTGACGTGGTTGTCGGTGGCGTCGCCGTCGCCGCCGTCGGTGGCGGCGCCGTAGACGTTGTTGACCACGGCGGTCCCGCTGACCTCAACGGAGTTCCCGGTGACGGAGCCGTAATAGGTGTATGCGCCGTAGCCGGTGACGGCCACGGTGCCGCCGCTGATGATGAGGGTGTTGCCGGAAGCGGTGTTCTGGTAGGAGAATCCTGCGACGACACTGCGTTTGAGGGTACCGCCCTCGATGATGACCTTGTTGCCGGTGGCGACACCGGAGGTATGGGTGGAGGTGGAGCCGGCGGCGCGGCCGCCGTAGACGCTTCCGCTGATGACGGCGTCACCCGAAATGGTGACCGTGTTGTCGATGACATCGCCGTCGTCATCGGCGCGCCCCGCCGTGACATCCCCCCCGATGGTGCCGCCGGAGATGGTCACGCTGTTGTTGGTCGCCCCGCCGCTGACGCCGGAGTATGCGGCAAAAACGTTCATGCCCACGGTGCCGCCGCTGATGATCACCTCGTTGTGATCGAGGACGCCGTAGTTGGAATAGGCGCCGTCGGCCATGCCTTTGACCTCGCCGCCGGTCATGATGAGCCGGTTGTAACTGACGTTGCCGTTGAGCGATTCTCCCGCGTGGACGTCGATTTTAACGGTGCCGCCGTTGATGGTGACGGTGTTGCCGACGACTTCGCCGCTGCCTGAATAGCCGCCGAAAACGAAGTTGCCCGCAGTGCCCGAATTGATGATGACCTGGTTGCCGGACACTTTGCCGGTGGAGATTGTATAACCGCCGTAAATATAGTTGCCGGTCACGGTGCCGCCATTGACGGTCACCGTGTTGTTGGACACCTCGGCGGTGTCGCCCCAGGCGCCGTAGACCTGGGCGGACGTTGAACCGGTGGCCGTGATGATGACGGAGTTGCCGACCGGTGAAAGCAGAGCGCCTGTGCCGCCCCCCGGCAATGCGCCGTAATCGGTTGCGTCACCGTTGCCGTACACGCTGACGGTGCGGGCGGTGTCGAGAGTGATGGTTTGTTGTGCCTGTGCCGGAGCCCAGAGGCCGGAGGCCGCCGCCAGCGCCGCCGAGGCGAGCAGGGCGTGAAGCCGCGCGCGGCGGGGGGTCATGTGAGGGGTGGATGCCGATGGGGGCAAGTTGGAAAGAACTTGAAGCTGATTAGGCATATGCGGGTATCCTGAGAATTGAGATAGTGGGCAGTCATCCGGCCGGCCGACAGGCCGACATGCCGGAACGCATGGGCTCCGGGTGGATGTTGTTTTGGGATGAGGCGGGGGAAACGTTTTAACAGGGCTCTTGCCGGCCCGCGCGTAAATCGGAAAACGTGTTCACCGGATATAAAGCGTCAGGGCAAAACGGCGAGGCCGCGGCGCGGAAAAATGCGCGCGTTTCGGTTGACCCGTGGCAAAAATGCTGCACGCAGGGTTAAAACCGTAAATAAAATCCGGATGTTATCAACCCAAAACCGGTGTTGCGAAAAAAGCACACCGGGCGGGCAAAATCGGTTCAACGGGCGGAAAACGCCGCCGCGGGCCGTTGCGGCGAACCCGCGGACCTTCGGCGTATCCGGTCGCCGCCCGCGTCGTCAATCCCGCAGCAGGTCGTTGATGGCGGTTTTGGAGCGGGTTTTTTCATCCACCCGCTTGACGATCACCGCGCAATAGAGCGACGGCCCGGGAGTGCCGTCGGCGAGGGGTTTGCCCGGCACGTTCCCGGGTACGACCACCGAATAGGGAGGAACTTTTCCCATGAACGTCTCACCGGTGGCGCGGTCGATGATTTTCGTCGAGGCGCCGATGTACACCCCCATGGACAGCACGCTGCCCTCGCCGACGCGCACGCCTTCGGCGACTTCGGCCCGCGCGCCGATAAAGCAGTTGTCCTCGACAATCACCGGGTCGGCCTGCAGCGGTTCGAGGACGCCGCCGATTCCGGCGCCGCCGGACAGGTGACAGTTGCGGCCGATTTGAGCGCAGGACCCCACCGTCGCCCAGGTGTCGACCATGGTGCCGGAATCGATATACGCCCCGAGATTGACGAAGGACGGCATCAGCACCACATCGGGGGCGATATAGGCGGAGCGGCGCACGATGGCGCCGGGAACGGCGCGAAACCCGGCGGCGCGGAAGGTCTCATCGCTCCAGCCCTTGAATTTCGAGGGGATCTTGTCCCACCATACGGCGCCGCCGGGGCCGCCGGGAATCACCGCCATGTCGTTGAGGCGGAAGGACAGCAGAACCGCCTTCTTCAGCCATTGATGCACCACCCAGTCGTCCGAAGCCTGTTTTTCGGCAATGCGCACCTTGCCGGCATCCAGCAGTGAGAGCGCCACCTCCACCGCGTCTCTCAACGGTCCGGTGGTGCGCGGCGTGACGGAGGCGCGGTCTTCCCACGCGGCATCGAGCAAAACGGCCAGTTCTGTGTAGGGCATGAGTCTTTCCCGTGGTTGATGATATGCCGATAAGGCGGAGTTTCCAGATAATCCGATTTGCCGAATCCGACAAGCCCGCACCGGCCGGAAGGCGCGGCTTTTGTGAAAACTTTGCCCCTCGCCTTCGAGGATGGTGGATGACAACGCTTTCTTTCGCCTTTTCAGGTGACAGGCAAGGAAGATGTGCGTTAAGACAGGACAAAGCATCATAAACCCCCATCATCCGGTCACAGGAGCACATCATGACGCCGTATTCCCAACATAATCCGTTCAAGAAAGCCATTGCTGAAGGCAAGGTCCAATACGGCATGTGGCTGGATTCAACCAGCGCCGCCGTCGCCGAAGTCGCGGCGACCGCCGGGTATGACTGGCTGGTCATCGACGCCGAGCACGGGCCGAACACCGTGCAGACCATGTTTGCCCAGCTGCAGGCTGTGGCGCCCTATTATCCCGCGAGTCACCCCATCATCCGGCCGCTGGAGGCCAGCAAGGCGCTGATCAAACAGGCGCTGGACATCGGCGCCCAGACATTGCTGCTGCCGATGATCGACACCCCCGAACAGGCGGCGCAGGTGGTGAGCTATGTGCGTTATCCGCCGATAGGGGAACGCGGCGTTGCGCCGGCCATCGCCAGGGCGGCGCGCTGGAGCCGGGTGAAGGACTACATGGCCCATGTGGAGGAGAATCTCTGCGTGCTGCTGCAGGTGGAAACCCGCGCCGGGCTCGAGAATCTCGACGCCATCACCCGGACGCCGGGCGTTGACGGCATTTTCATCGGCCCGGCGGACCTGTCGGCGTCCCTCGGGCATCCCGACGATGTCGCCCATCCGGAGATGCTGGCGGTTTATGAAAAAACCTTCAAGCGCATCCGCGAACTCGGCAAGGCGGCGGGCTTCTTCGGCGGCGAGCCGGCGCTGACCAACAAAGTCATCGAATGGGGCGCCAACTTCGTCGCCATCGGCGCCGACATCAGCCTGCTCATGAAGGCGCTGGACGAGCGGCTGGCGTTGTTCAGGAAGTGACGTGAACCCCGCAGTCGCGGGGCCGTGTCATTCACGAGGGTTCCGACGGACCGCGCTGAGGTGGTGCACGCCATGCTTGCGAGCGGGCACAGCCGCAGCGCCATCGCCCGCACGCTCAACGTTCACCGTCTCACCGTCGCCAACTTTTTGAAAAGAAGCGAGGC
>JAISTL010000122.1 GCA_031272615.1 Methylobacteriaceae bacterium
CAATCCGTATGCCATGGGAGCGCAAAAGTTTGCCGACCTCGTTGCCGAAAAGACCGGCGGCTCGGTAAAAATCGAGGTTTTTCCGTCCAGCCAGCTCGGCAACCAGCGCGACCTGGTTGAGGGTGTCCAGTTCGGCACCATCGACTTCACCCTGACCAGCACGGCGGTCATGGGCAACTTCGTTCCTGAAGTGAACGTGTTCGACCTTCCGTTCATCATCCGGGATATTCCCCACGCCTACAAGGCGCTGGACACCGTCGGCATGGAAGCCGTGAAGAGCGGCGAGGCAAAGGGCATCAAAACCCTTGCGTTCATGGAAAACGGCGTTCGCCATGTGACGAACAACCGCGCCCCGGTGAAGGTTCCCGCCGACATGAAGGGCCTGAAGATTCGCGTTCAGGAACAGCCCGTGTACATCGAAATGATGAAGCTGCTTGACGCTTCACCCGTTCCGATGGCGTTCGGCGAGCTGTATACCGCTCTGGAAAAGGGCGTTATCGACGCTCAGGAGAACCCGCTGGCGCACATCTATACCGCCCGCTTCTTCGAAGTGCAGAAGTTCGTGTCGCTGACCGGTCACGTTTACGCGGCCGAGCCGATTCTGGTGTCCATGGCTGTGTGGAACAAGCTGTCTCCCGAGCAGCAGAAGGCCGTTGAGGATGCCGCCAATGAGGCGACAACCTATCAGCGCGACCTGTGCCGTCAGATGGAAGGCGAATTCATCAAGAAGATCAACGAGAGCGGCAAGAGCAAGATCAATGACGATGTTGATACCGCCGCCTTCGCCGAAGCCACCAAGGCCACATGGAAACTGTGGACCGACAGCTTCCCCGCCGGTCAGGCTCTGATCGACAAGGTTCTCGCGGTGAAGTAGTTTTATTCGGGAGGAGAAGGCCCGGCGCCTTCTCCTCTCTTTTGTATCTTTTCACTTAAACTAAAATATGTTTCGCAGTCGCCGCGGGGTGCCCGGGGAGAGGGCGTCTGTCGTAAAGGGAATAGCATGGAAAGCATAGTCTCTGCGCTCGAAAAAGTCCTTGACCAGATTGCAAAGGTGTTCAAGGCAATCGTAATTGTCCTGATGGCATTCATTCTTTTGTGGGTGTGCATCATGGTGGTGACGCGGTACGGTTTCAGTTACGTCCCCAGCTGGGGAGAGGAAATCACACGCTACGCCTTCGTCTTTATCGTGTTTCTGTCATTGCCCATCGTCGGCAAGTCCGGCGGTCACATGACCATTGAAACGCTGACGTCCCGCCTCCACGGCAACCCGCTGAAAATCTGCAAGATTCTCACCGCCATCGCCATGGTGGTGTTCAGCGGCATCATGGCCTGGTACGGCGTGGTGATGGCCAACATGATGAGTTACCAGAAAACGGCATCGCTTCAGATTTCCTATACCTGGATCTATCTCGTGATCCCGGTGGGATGCGGCATGTTGGGATTGCTCGCCCTGATCGAGCTGTACCACCTGTTTCATACCCCCGCCGAGAAAATACAGTAAGGAGAACGACCCATGTCAACATTATGGATTTTGCTGGGCCTGTTCGCCGTTCTTCTGGCTTTCGGAACACCCATCGGCGCCGCTCTCAGCCTGGCGTCGGCTTTTATTTTCATATTCATTGACGGCAGACCGCTGATCATCCTGCCGCAGAAGTTTTTCAACGCCACGGACTCGTTCTCGTTTCTCGCGGTGCCGTTTTTCATGTTGGCGGGCGCCTTCATGTCCGACGGCGGCGTCACCAAACGCATTGTCGATTTCTCCATGTGCCTTGTCGGCTTCCTGGCCGGCGGTCTGGCGCTGGTGGTGGCCATGGCCGGCATGTTTTTTGCCGCGCTCTCCGGCTCGTCCGCCGCAACGACCGCTGCCATCGGCGCGTCGATGATCAACGAAATGGAGGAGCGCGGATATCCGCGTGATTTCGCCGCCGCGGTCGTGGCCGCCGGCGGCACCGTCGGCATCGTCATTCCGCCGTCCATCACCATGGTGGTGTACGGTTCCATCGCCAATGTCGGCATTGCCGATTTGTTCATGGCGGGCTTCGCGCCCGGCATCTGCATGGGCGTTGCCATGATGGTGTTGAGCTGGGTGTTCGCCAAGATTTACGGCTACGGCAGCGCCGAGAGCTTCTCGCTGATTCGCGCCGCCAAAATGTTTCTCAGCTGTCTCCCGGCGCTGCTGATGCCCGTCATTATTCTCGGCGGCATCTACGCCGGCTTTTTCACCCCGACGGAAGCGGCGGCGGTGGCGGCTCTCTACGGCGCTTTTGTCGGCTTCTTCATTTACGGTGAACTGAAGCTGTCGGACCTGCCCAAGACACTGTACACCGCGGCGGTGGGCACGACGATGATCATGTTCGTGGTCGGCGGCGCGGCGGTGCTCGGGCATATTCTGACCAACGCCCGTATCCCGCACCAGCTGGGCGAGGCGTTCACGCAGCTGACCGACAGCCCGGTGATCTTCCTGATGCTGTTGAACGTTATGCTGCTGTTCGTCGGCACGCTGGTCAACGCTTCGGCGGCCGTGGTCATCCTGACGCCGATTCTGCTGCCCGTGGCGGTGAACCTCGGCATCGACCCGCTGTTCTTCGGCGTTCTCATGGTCGTCAACCTGGCCATCGGTTGCATCACGCCGCCTGTGGGGCTTGACTTGTTTGTGGTGTCATCCATTGCCGGGGTATCGATAGGCAGGGTGACTCAAAAAGTCCTGCCGTATATCGGAGTGCTGGTCGCGGTGTTGCTGCTGGTGACCTATGTTCCGAAGATCATCACATTCATGCCGGAAGGCATGGGCTATGTGGTGAAAGGCGCCTATCACGGCGGCTGACCGCCCGGACGGTTGAGCTTGAACACAAAAGCGAAGGCGTAACCCGCCTTCGCTTTTTTATTTTGGTGGAGGTGGTGGACGTGGTGGACCGGGTGGACGTGGTGGACGAAGAGCCGGATTGCTTCGCTCACCCTCACAATGACGGTGGCGGCAAGGCACAGTTCAAGTCCACCGTGTCCACCAGGTCCACCGAAAATCTTTGAACAATGATAACTATCCGCTGCGATTTTCGGGCTTCCGGCGGGATTTTCACAAAAATAACTTGTTGTGGACACAATTATCGCGCACAACATGGCGGCATGCGATTGATTCCACCAGGCTCAACGGCAGTGATAATGAAAAACAGGGTCTTGACCGGCAAGGCTGAGCCGACGCTTCGCCGTTTCTCCGCGGGAGTTCCGGCGGTGAGGGCGGTGTGCGTGGTTTTGCTTACCCTGTTGGCTGCCGGTTGTACGACGACCCGCGGCAGCCGGGTTGACCCGAAACTCGGCGTGGCGCCCAGCCCGCGGTTCTACGGCGAGAACGAGAAGGTACCCAAAGGCGGCGGCAAGTTCCATACCGGCCGTCCGTATGTGGTGGGCGGCAAGACCTATATACCGCAAACCGACCCGACGGGCTTCACCCAGGTCGGCCAGGCGTCATGGTATGGCTCGGCGTTTCACGGGCGCAAGACGGCCAACGGCGAGTTTTTCGATCAACACGCGTTTTCCGCCGCCCATACGACATTGCCGCTGCCCAGTTACGCCCGGGTGACCAACCTCGAGAACAATCATTCCATCATTGTGCGGGTGAACGATCGCGGGCCCTTTGCCCACAACAGGGTGATCGATCTCTCCAAACGCACCGCCGAGGTGTTGAAGTTTCAACACAAGGGCATGACGAAGGTGCGGGTGGATTATGTGGGGCGCGCCTCCACCACCGGCAGCGATGACAACCTGTTGCTGGCGACTCTGACCACCGACGGCACGCCGGCGCGTCTGAAGGGCTATGCCGAGCCGACGATGATCGCGTCGGCGGCGCCCGCCGTTGCCGTGCAATCCGTTCCGGTGCTGGCCTATGACGAGCCCGGGGAAGACCTCGGTCTGAGGGGCGGTGATTCGGATTCGCCCGAACTGCCCGCGCCGAGACAGACAGCCAGTCTCGCGTCATTGTTCACAACCGAAAAAATGCCTGTTTTACCGGCGGATTTCGCCGCCGGGCTCTATTGAGTTCCAGCTTATCGCGGGATGACGTTTAACAGCGGTTGTCAGGCCGATGGTCTTCGGCTATCTTACGATGAAACGGATTCCCATGGGAGTGAACCGGCACGGACACCGGGCCGGTGGTTGTGCGCCGGGAATCCCTCCGTTTCGGACACAGGCGGCTTCGGGTTTCATGATGTGGCTGTTACGCGGTTTCAGGGCTTGTTATGGTTTGGCGGCGCGGGTGCTTTCCGCGCTGATGATTTCATGGACAGCGGTTTGCGCCCAGGGCGTGGCGATTGACGCGGAACGCGCATGGCTGGCCGACTACGAGACAGGAACGGTTTTATATGAGAAAAACGGCGATCAGCCCTTCGCCCCGGGGAATATTGTCAAAGTGTTGACCGCCGTGGAGATTTTCAGCGCTTTGAACGAGGGGAAAATCACGCCGGAAACCCGCTACAGGATTTCCGAGAACACCTGGCGCAAGGGCGGCGGTCCGGCGGGGAAGACGGCCATGTTCGCGGAGTTGAACAGCGAAGTGCGGGTGAGCGACCTGCTGCGCGGCTTGATTATTCCCTGCGGCAACGATGCCGCACTGGCGCTGGCGGAAGGGTTTGCCGGAAGCGAGCAGGCCTTCGCCGAAAAACTGAATGAACGCGCCGCGGCGTTGGGCATGGACAAAACCCGTGTGACCACCGCCACCGGCTACGACGAGGACGGGCAGACGACGACAGCCCGGGACGCGGCCAGGCTCGCGGTTCACATCGTGCGAAATCTGCCGGAACAGTTCAAGATGTTCTCGGAACCCGATTTCACCTGGAACAAGATCCGCCAGAGCAATCGCAATCCGTTGACCAATGTGTGGGCCGGCGCCGACGGGTTTACCGCCGGAATGCCGCAACCCGGTAACGGCGTGCTGCTGGGCACCGGGCTGGAAGGGGGGCGCCGGTTCATCGTCGTGATTTCCGGCGCCAGGGATCAGCGCTCGGCGGCACAGGACGCCCGCAAACTCGTCGAATGGGGTGTGAAGGCGTTTGAAGCTGTGGTGGTGTTCGATGCCGGAGAACCCATTGCCGAACTGGTCACGTGGGGAGGGGAGAAACGCAGCGTCACGGCCGTTGCCGGCAAGCCGGTGATCATGATGGCGCCGCGCTCCGGCCAAGGCAAGGTGACGGCGCAGGTGGTGTATCAGGGGCCGGTGATCGCGCCGGTGGAGAAGGGCAGGGAACTCGGCCGCGTGGTGGTGCGCATCGGCGGCGGTGGTGAACTGGAGGCGCCTGTATACGCCGGCGAGGATGTCGGGCCGGGAGGAACGAGCGACCGGGCCTTCGACAACATCATCGAGTTCTTTTCGCGGATGTTGTGGAAACTGTCGGAAGGGCGGGGGTGAATGGGCGCGTTGTTCATCACCTTCGAGGGCGGCGAGGGCGCGGGGAAGAGCACCCAGATCGGCCTGCTGAAAACGGCTCTGGAACAGCGCGGTTACACGGTCATCGCCACCCGGGAGCCGGGTGGAACGCAAAAGGCTGAAACCATCCGCCGGATGCTGCTCTCCGGGGCGGTGCGCCATATGGGGCCCTACAGCGAGGCGCTGATGTTTTTCATCGCCCGCGGGGACCATGTCCGCGAAGTGATTGCGCCGGCGCTCGAAGCCGGGACCATCGTCCTGTGCGATCGGTTTTCCGACTCCACCCTGGTTTATCAGGGCATCGCCAACGGCATGGATACCGATGAGTTGCGGGCGCTGGAACGGGTTGTTATCGGCGATATCCGGCCGGACATGACGGTGATCCTCGATGTGCCGGAAGAGGTCGGCCTCGCCCGGGTCGCCCGTCGCCGCGCGGGGACGGGCAAGCCGGATGACCGCTTCGAGGCGGAAAACGCCGCTTTTCACAGGCGGTTGCGGGAAGGCTTCCGGCAGCTGGCGAAGCGGGAACCGGGGCGATGTGTTCTGATCGACTCGACGCCGCCGAAAGAGGCGGTTGCCGCCGCCATCCTTGCCCGCGTCGAGGAGCGGCTGGCTGGCGGCCGACGGCAAACGGTGGAGTGACATGGCAGCGGAAAGAGATACTGCAGGTTTTGAGACGGACCGGTATCCCGACACCCCGCATCCGCGGGAGCAGCTGCGGTTGTTCGGGCACGGGGAGGCGGAAAAAGCCTTTCTGACAGCCGTCCAAAGCAACAAGCTGCACCACGCGTGGCTCATCAGCGGCATCGAGGGAATCGGCAAGGCGACATTTGCTTATCGAATCGCCCGGTTCATGGTGCACGACAGTCCGCGGGCGCTGAGCCGGGCGACATCACTGGATGTGGCCGCCGGCACCGGCGCCGCGGCGCAGCTGGCGGCCGGCGCACACCCCAATGTGCGGGTGCTGAAACGCGGGTTGAAGGAAAGGATACCCCCGAAGCCGGGAGGCAATCCCGAGGTCGACTATTCCGCCGATATCCGCGTGCCGGACGTCCGCAACGTCGTGGCGTCGCTGTTCGGGCACGCGTCGGAAGGCGGGCGCTACCGGGTGTGCATTGTCGATGTCGCGGACGACCTCAACCAAAGCAGCGCCAACGCGTTGCTGAAAACCCTCGAGGAGCCGCCGGCGCATTCCCTGTTCCTGGTTCTCAGCCATGCGCCGCAACTGCTGTTGCCGACCATCCGCTCACGATGCCGGCACATGGCCCTGTCGCCGCTTCCGGACGACGCCGTTCGCGCCGTTATTCCGACCTTGGGCGCCAAGTGGCGGACGGTTGACCCGGCGCGGCTCGATGACGCCGTCGCCGCCGGCGGAGGCTCCGTGCGCCGTGTTCTGAACGTGTTGTCAGGAAACAATCTTGCCCTGATTCAAACCATCGGGGCCATTCTGTCCGGCTTGCCGGGGACGGACGATTCCGCCGTGCTGCAACTGGCTGAAACGCTCACGAAAAAAGGCGCCGACATTCAGGTCAGCCTGTTTGTGGATTGTGTGCAGCGCTGGGCGCAAAAGATGATACATGACGTCGTTTCCGCCGCACCGGGGGCCGCCGGCGCGGATTATGCCGGCGGCTTGGCGCAACTTGCGGAAGTGGTCAGCGGCATCGACGCTGATATCAACCGGGCCAGGGCCTACAATCTCATGGATTTACGCCCGATGATTCTCAAGCTGGTCGGCGAATTGGCGGATGCCGTGCGCCGGGTGCGTTCCCGCGCGTGAGCACATGCCCACCGGCTCCCGCAGACATGCCGCCCGCGGTTCATCGCGGTCAACCGGTCGGGGCGGGCGGACGTGATTCTACGCGTTCGGATAGCGGATGCCGAGGCGCAGAATCTCAATCTTGATGCAGTGGTTCATCACCACCTTCACGCCTTTTGCTTCGGCCCGCGCCGCGGCGTCTTCGTCCCAGACGCCGAGTTGCATCCAGATGCATTTCGGCAGAGAGTGGAGGGCCAGGGCCTCGTCGACGATGCCGGAAACCCTGTCACTGGCAACGAACAGGTCCACCGTGTCCACGGGGAAGGGGATGGCCGCGAGGTTCGGATAGACAAGTTGGCCGTGGATGGTTTTCCCGGCGGTTCCCGGGTTGACGGGATAAATCGTCAGGCCGTGCTGCAGCAGGACTTTCATAACGAAGTTCGACGGACGCTCGGGGTTGGCCGAGGCGCCGACAAGGGCGATGGAGCGGGTATTCTTGAGAATCGCCGTGAGATAGTCGTCATCATAATCAAAATACATGGGGCTCTCCGGAAGGATCGGCGGTATGGCCGGGTTTTCATAGGCAGAATATGTGCCTGAGGGGGGCGAAGTCGAGGCCGGATTGAGGTATTATAATACCTTTTAACATATCATATTGAAATATAAAGATAATTTTTCAAAAATTTTTTTCGGTTATGCTTGACGCGTTGGATGGTTTGCCTTACAAGCGCCTCTGATTTCCGCCGTGACGGCGGAACACAACAACCAGGTGGTTTCCGCCGCTGCGGCGGGACACTTTTATCAAGGATACTGTGAGGGTCAAGCGCATGAAAACGTTTTCGCTGAAGCCCGCCGACGTCGAAAAGAAATGGGTGGTGATTGACGCCAAAGGGCTTGTGGTCGGCCGCTTGGCATCCATCATCGCGATGCGGCTGCGCGGCAAGCACAAGCCGGAGTATACGCCCCATGTCGACTGCGGCGACAACGTGATTGTCATCAACGCGGAAAAGGTGGTTCTGACCGGGCGCAAGCGCGACCAGAAGGTTTACCACTATTATACCGGGTACTTCGGCGGACTCAAGGAACGTTCGGCCAAGCACATCCTGGACGGCCGGTTCCCGGAGCGGGTGATCGAGAAAGCCGTTGAGCGGATGCTGCCGCGTGGACCGCTGTTCCGGAAAATCCTGACCAACCTTCGCGTGTACAAGGGTGAAAACCATCCGCACGAGGCTCAGCAGCCGGAAGTGCTGGACGTGGCGTCTTTCAACCGTAAGAATGTGGGCATCTGACTATGGCGACATTACAATCTCTCGCTGAACTGGAGCAGACGGCTCCTGCCGCTCCGGCTTCCGAAACTCCGAAGTATGTTCAGAAGCTGGATTCCCTCGGGCGCGCCTATGCCACCGGCAAACGCAAGGACGCGATTGCCCGCGTCTGGGTGAAGCCCGGTTCCGGAAAAATCACGGTCAATGACCGCACGCTGGAGGTCTACTTCGCCCGGCCGGTGCTGCAGATGATTGTGCAGCAACCTTTGAAGCTGACCAATCGTTTCGGCCAGTATGACATTCTGGCGACGGTGATGGGCGGCGGGCTTTCCGGACAGGCCGGCGCCGTGCGCCACGGAATTTCCAAGGCCCTGACGCTCTATGAACCGGACCTGCGCGCTCTGCTCAAGAAGGAAGGCTTCCTCACCCGGGATTCGCGCGTCGTCGAACGCAAGAAATACGGCAAGGCCAAGGCCCGTCGTTCCTTCCAGTTCTCGAAGCGCTGATCTTCCTCATTGGTTGATAACGGATTCTCGAACCCCGCGGCAACCCGCGGGGTTTTTGTCGGACGGCGATGGGGCTGTGTGACGAAATACGCCCTTTACATGGTGTTGTTCCGGGGTGTTAAAGCGGGCAAATGGAATCGGAAAGGGGGGCAACGCATGGTCCTGCGTTTGGCAAGACGGCTTTTGTTTTTTGGCAAGCTGATATTTTTCAACGAGTTGGCGCTGGGCGCCGGCTATGAGATGCAGGGGCGCAAGTTCCGTTTTGCCGCGTGTGTCACGCTGTTCGCGCTGGCGGTTACCTGCTCCATCATCGGATTCCCGGTGGAGCGGTTTGCCGAGGCGCCGTTTTATCTGGGCACCGCGTTCATCGTATTGATATTCTTCGACGCCATCCCGGTGACCGTTCTCACCGCGCCGTCCATGCTGAAAACTCAGTGGAACGCCAGGCGTTTCATGATCATTGCCGGTCTTTTTGTGGTGCAGTGGTCTGTCCTCGGTATCCATCAGTGGCTCTATACCCATCAGCTGACGACGACCCGCCTGCTCAACCCCTCCTATCCCAA